>JAATVR010000184.1 GCA_014523665.1 Nitrososphaerales archaeon TH526 | reverse complement strand
TGCCAGCTGACAAATAAAAATATTGCTAATATCTATACGAGGATTTATGTGGTGGTCGTGGCCTTTCATTGGTTGGATTATATTTGCGGTAACTAAGCCAGGAGTACGATTTGAAAGTAAGATCTAACCGTGGAATTTCATTCTTTGATCTGATGATTAATTTGACTTTAATTCATGGTCATGAATTTTGTATTGAGAGGAATAATCAAGAAGAAGCCTTGCATGTAGAAAATGACTTTCATCAATCAGGAAAAGGCACAGCCCCAATTTCCAATCCCTGGCCCAAATATATTCTCCTTCCCAATTTCGTTCCGGTTCACTGAGATTAAATTACCCAGCTGTTGCATTTGGGAGAGGTTATGTAATGAGATTAACGGGCATGATAACCAGCTAATCACCGTGACCTCCAGAATTGCTCTAGATGTACGTCGGTTCATTAAGCTAGGATGGGGGGTAGATGTGGTGTTCGAAACGACTACTACACCAAAACTTGAAGGCTTACACGTGGAACTCCGTCTATTTTGTATGTGGCCAGTCCGAAGAGAGGTCCCACCGGTGAAACAGGTCTTAAGAACATGGTACCGTTAATTAGATTTACATCAAATTTCAGATCTGCTTGAGCTTCTACAGGCGAATAGACATTTTCTCCACTAGTTCCCACACAAATGGATAGATCTGTCTTCTCACTAAGAAACGACAGCACACTTGTCTGACGCTGTCTGAATTCATCATCAAGCGATTTCAAATGTTCACAATTGAATATACTTAACATCAAGGACTCCGGATACCTTTTTCGAGCCATTTCTATATTCCTCTCGACCAAGCCAGATTGAGAGTTCTTTACAGGAGAATACTGAGTAGGATCAACATGCTGCTTGATGTCATAGTCATTGATGTCAGACCACAGTGCTCTGAAAACGTTATTGTTTGGGAAATAACCCAAATAGGATCTGAGAATCGCCATGATCGTCTGTGGATTTGTGTGGCTAATTGGTTGGAGAAGCACCGGATTATTTCTTTTAATGAAATTTGATACTATTCTTGCAAGAAAAGTTGTTATCGCATTTAAATGTATACTGGGATCAAATCTGAAAATCACGATTCCCTTTCTGGGAAGTCCTCCTTCTAGCACAGCATCCAATTGGGGATATCCTGTCTGAATCCGTCCAACTCCTCTACTAAAGTAAGGCTTCAATGAAGACTCTTTTTTCCTAGGTGAGTCCTCCTCTCTAACTAGCCGGTTAAGAGCATATTCTGAAGGTTTGTGAGTTTGAAAGCTGGTAAAGATACTATTATCGAGTGAAAAATTATAAATCTGGTTCAGTATTCTCACTCCTCTTAACTTGATCATCTTTATTTGTCTCAATCTGCATGAATAGTACATAGTTTGATCTAATTCTACGACACCATCAACTAAAAAGTCAAGCGTACTATACGATGAATCCTCACTTATGAAAATTAATTTAGCACCTGCCCTTTCACGCCATGTTTGCAGAACTCGTTCATTGTTTAACCTAGCCTCCTTATCCATAAATGATGCGATAGCGTCCCAGCTATCGATAATTATGATCGGAGCCTTGACATCCATCAGCTCGTTGGTTATACGCTCAAACAACGATTCAGGTTCATCAAGGCGGGCGTCTTCGAACATAGACATCTTGTACACCTGTTCTTCACTGTCAGAGGTGGGTTGGGGTCTTATTGTTTGAACAAAATTTTCCAGCCATGGATAGTATGTAAAGAGTTGCCTAGGAGAAACTCTGGTTGAAATATAGAAAAAATTACTTGCTTGACCTAAGGTTTTGAGAATAGTCAATGAAAGAGTTGTTTTGCCCGTACCAGCCTTTCCCTTGATAAGAAGAGCATAGGTATCGCGCCTAACGAAGCGCTCTAACTCATCAGGAATTCGGCCCAATTTGATGGCAGGACTATGCCTAGGAGATTCACTCATCGGATATTAGGGGATAAGTAAGTCATGCTACTACTAAAACCATTTCAGCTGCACTGGCCAGATAATGTGGACAAAGGTATACACTTTTGAGAAGTTTCTTTTTCAAATAAACATAGCATTGGAGTCACCATTGCTACCAAAGATCTAAACCTTTTTGGAAGGAAATTGCATCAATGAGTCCTTCAGCATACCCTACACTCAGCACGGCTAGTTCATTTTTTCCCTGGTTTAGAAATCTTTCAGCATCTTGCACATAGTATTCCGCGTTGTCGAGTACGGTGCTAATTCCTTTGTATTGTGTTGAATCTGTATGCAGTCGCTTTCTTAACTCATTTACTGTCTTCTTAACAGAAGGAACATACTTTTCAACCATTCTTGTAGAAATTCTCGTAATGTGCGAAGAGTTTTCAGTAGGTTCATTCAATGCCGAAGTCATGCAAGAGATCGCTTCCTTTTCTACGAAATGCAGCCGTCCAGGCACTATTAGTGAGTGAGGGCCAGTCCCATAATTTATTTCCAGAAGTGATCGAATCTGACCTGAAATGATCTTTTTATCTGCTCTTCCAATCCTTGACGTGACAAGTACATAGGTCTCTTCAGTGAATGCTCGACTTCTTTGATCCTTTTCGACGCCCAACAACATCTTCATAGCATCATTAGGATCCAGGAAGAAAGGGGAAATGTTTTCCTTTGTCTCACTATATTCGGTCAATATTAAGGTATGATTTCCCAACAATAAGTTATCCAGCAACGTGTTGTAAACACTAATAGCTGACTGCGGTTCGGACATTATAGTTGAAGTCCTACCGAACTTGTAAATTTGTAGCCCGCTCTCACCGATTAGAGATGTGATGCCAGAGGCAGAATGGATCACCTCCACAGTAATGCCTCTCTTTGTAGCTCGTATGAGCAATTCAATGTAAGTAGTAGCAATTAGAGGGTCTCCGTACACTATCAGAGCTACTTCATTGTTGCCAGCTTGTTCAAGTATGTCGCGACCATCTTCAATAAATAACCTTCCTACGACGCTTACAACGTTATCATCATGCTTGCCGTAAAGTCTCAATTCACTCAAGTCGATATCAGACAAATACCCTGTGAATCTCTCTATATAGATGAGGTCGCATGCTTTTAGGATTTCTCGGCCTTTCATATTCATCCCACCAAGGCCTTCTACTCCTAGTCCGATTAACCATAACATTGTAGTCTGTCCTTCACCTGGTATTGTCTTGTTCCTTAATGTCTTGTTCCAAATGCAAATCTTTCTTTAGGTGATGTATCCTTGAGATGTGAAATAACGCCCTTGTATAAATTTCGATGCTTGATATATATTCTTGAATCTTTATTCTTTCGTTGGTAGTATGGGATGAATGAGGGTCGCCCGGCCCATATGTTACCGCGGGCATTTTGAGGGCATTTCCTAGAATGTTCATATCTCCAGTACCGGTCTTGCGTATTAGTAAAGGTCTTATCTTGCATATGTCCATGATCGATAAGGAAAGTGCCCGCACTAGTACCGATCTAATTTCGGCTTCAAAAGGCTCAGTACGATCTTCGGTCCTATATTTTATAACACTTCCTTTAGATTTGGATACTCTGTTTACCACAGAATCTACTCTTGCCAGAATTTCATCACAAGTAGTTCTCACAGGTATTCTGATATCTATTGTCGCTTTGCATCGCTGAGGAGTGACATTGTGACTAGTTCCACCTTCTATCTCTGTGATCGCGCAGGTCACCGAATCAGAACCACCCGTTGGAGATTCCCTTCCGCATAACTCAGCCCTTAACTCATTCCACAGAGCGGACATCTCCTCAATTGAATTCCTTGCCAGCCATGGTGCGCTAGCGTGAGCGCTATTCTTTACATCACATACAAGTCTTATTGCTACCCTTCCTTTATATGCGATAGTGATCTTGTCAATACCGCTTGGCTCACCAAATATTGCATAATTCACATCCAGGTTTCTTGAAACTAGGTGCTTTATGCCCGTTGCATTTCCTTCTTCATCGACAACTGCAGCAAATATTATCGTTCCGCGCTGTTTAGGAAACTCCGATGCCGCAAGCAACATTGAGATCAGTGGAGCCTTTGCATCAGATGCTCCTCTACCATAGATAAATCCATCTTGTATTCGAACTGGAATACTTCCAGGAACAGTATCCATGTGACCGCAAAGAAGAATCTTTGGTTCTCCACTGCCCTTGATTGCGATCATGTTTCCGACACTATCAATGTACGCCTCTTCAAATCCAAGCTCATCAATGCATTTTTCCTTAAGCGCAATCGCAAGCGACGACTCAGATCTAGATGGTGTATACTTTTCAAGAGAGCCCTTTAGAAATTCTACTGCATAGCCGTATGACACCAATTCTATCTATTTCTTGCTCCTGTCGAGTATTCAACAGCAAGCGAGGGTATATCGACACCAGTTACCCGTACGGTATTCTTGAATTCTGTGGTGCTATTAACTTCATGTACCATTAATCCATCCTCATCGCTCTCCATCAGATCCACTCCAACAAATTCCCCTTGAACCGCGTCAGTTGCCTTTAGGCATATCTCTTCCAATTCATTGGTAACGAAGCATGGCTCAGCTCTGCCACCAAGAGCCATGTTTGTTTTCCATTCCTCGTGTCCAGAATACCGATAGATAGCTGCTACTACTCGGTTGCCAATTACTATTGCCCGTATATCTCTGGGTGGCCGCTTTACAAACTCCTCAAAAAAATAAATTCGATATAATGGAAACATGTATTCTCTGCTCTCAATAACAGACGCTGCAGCGTCCCTGTCACGTAATAATCCTATCAATCTTCCCCAGCTTCCCACAGTAGGTTTTATGACTACAGGATATCCTATTTCCTCTATTGCTGACAAAGCAGACTCGGCGGAGAAAGCTGCAATAGCCCTCGGTGTTTTGACACCATTCTTCCTCAACGTGACGTGTGCAAACAGTTTGTTACCACAGATGTTCGATGTTTCAAATGAATTTATGACCCTATAACCTAGACCTTCCAGCATTGATGTAGAATGGATACTTCTAAAATAGCTAACACAGCGTTGGATAACATTACTGTTCGATAATATATCATCTCTTTTGCCTTCTAGTTTTAAAGATAATGCTTTACAATCTAACATGGTGATGTTTATCCCTTTTTTCTTTGCTGCCTCGAATAGAGCCTTTTCTTCCCATCTAATGTTGTCGTAAAGAATTGTGAGAGAAGGTGCAGGTGTAGTATTAATTCTCTCTTTGTTCACTGACCCCAGTCCTCACCGACAACTTGGGCCGGTTTGATGTCAAACCCTTTCTCACGTTTTACCAGTTCGTAACTTGCACCACAATCTGCACAAGTCACTATCTCACCTTCCATCGAATCCTCTGGAATCTTTACTTCAGCGTCACATTCTGGACATTTTACCAATTCTCTTTTCTTTCCTCAGTCTTAACTTTTGCAACAGCATCATTAAGTATCTTTCTCTCCAGCCTGTCGTCCAAGTACAATTCGAGTACATCTCCCATTCTAAGTTCCTTTAGACCTCGAGCTAGAGTCTCAGCTTCTTGCATACCTGTATTCAATCCCAGGAGCGACAGCAAATAGCCGGCCCCATTCTTGCCTGCCAATTCCCCGAAAACTATCTTTCGCCTATTTCCAACCAATTTGGGCTCGATTATCTCATAGGCTGAAGGATTTCTTAGGATCGCTGCAAGATGTGTTCCAGCTTTATGTTTGTAAGCGCTGTCGCCGACGATAGGTTTTGATTCAGGTGTCTCAAGATGCGTATACTGGGATATCGTTCTGGAAAGGTCTTTTAACATATGAAGTCTCAAATCAGATCTGCATTCATATATGAAAGTTAATGCTACTGCAGTCTCAGCCAACGATGGAATACCGGTTCTCTCTCCGAATCCGTCAATGGTAGTGTGTATTTGATCAGCTCCTGCGTCACATCCAGCCAATGCATTAGCCAATGCTAGTCCTACATCGTTGTGACAGTGAACGTCGAGCGAAGTCTTGGCTGCATCTATATGACCAAGAATCAGTGTTACCATTTTGTGCATCCCTGTTGGCCTCATAATGCCCACAGTGTCAGGTAGACTTATCCTTTCAATTCCTCTCTTGCTCATTTCGACACACATTTCTACCAAAAAGTCAGGGTCAGTTCTACTTGCATCCTCCATTGTGAACCTCGATTTCAGACCGTGTGATTTGATATAATCTGCAACTTCTAACGCTCGAACCTTAGCTTCTTCTCGTGAAATTTTTAACTTGGAGGCAAGGTGTATGTCTGATATACCTAAATAAGTGGCTACCCAAGTCGCGCCGCAGTCAATTGCCCGATCTACATCAGTTTTAATCGCTCGGACGTGGGCTAGTATATCTGCCTTCAGTCCCTGCCTGATGATGGTCCGAGTAGCTTCAAAGTGATCGTTGGATACGACCGGGCTTATCTCTATCTGATCAACGCCAAATGAATCGAGCATCCATGCAATCTGTATTCTCTGTTTTATGGTGAAAGATACACCGGGGTGCTGTTCTCCTTCTCTCAGAGTTGAGTCTAGGATTCGTATTCTTCGCATCCCAAGCTCTTTAGACTGATTATAAAGATTCGCGAAATGATTTGGATCTTCTGATTTTAGCGACAACTATTAACAATGAGTTCATCTTTCGCACATGTTATAAACCTTTTCGCAACTAAATCGACTAAATACGCTAGCAGTAATAACAGTTCTCGTTGGTCTATCTCAGAATATTGACTCTAACCGCTCAGGAAATAATATGTAATGTCGATTTCAGGTTTATCTAATAGTCCTTAAAATGATCACCGTGTTCGTATCTGATACCCCTTCAGTTTTTCGGACTTCGTCGATACACTTGTTAATCTCAGATATAGATGGTGCTGAAATAACAGCGGCTATGTCGTACTGTCCTGTGATCTCATAAATAACTTCTAAGCCCACAAGTCCCATTAATTTTCCGGAAACAAATGAGGTATCTGATGTTGAATTGACAGAAATCAGAGTTATGGCACTTGTCTTATCGCCACTATTTATCTCGATGGTAAATTTCTTGATGATCTCCCGTCTGGTCAAATTCTTCACCCGTCGCCTGACCGCCGACTCTGATAGGCCTATTTCGTTTGCTATTTCGACAAAGGCTCTTCTAGAATCTGACTGAAGGATCTTGATTATCCTAACATCTGTAGGATCCATGGACTCAAACAGATCTTTTTTCTTCCTCCACTGATAGCAGCTTATCTAAAGTTGCGACGAATTTCGAGACCAATTCTCTATCTATTAGCAATGGCGGCAGCAATCTGATGATATTTCTGCCTGAATACAGCATCAAGATACCATTTGAAATACCATCCATAAGTATATTTCTCACATCAAACCTCAATTCTAATGCAAGCATCAACCCCAATCCCCTTATCTCTCTCACTATTTTGTGTTTTTCTTTCAACTGAATTAACAAATTCTTGAAATACTGTCCAGTTTCCGCCGAATTCTCAATCAATCCGTCAATAACAAGGGCGTCTATTGATGCGCTAGCAGCAGCACAAGCTAGTGGATTGCCTGCAAAAGTAGATGAATGTTCACCAACTTTCATACTCTCCATTATTTCAGGTCTTGTTATGGTTAATCCCATAGGAAACCCTCCCGCTATACCTTTCGCGACGCAGACGACATCCGGAATGGTATTCCAATTCTCAGCCGCCCACATCTTGCCGGTTCTGCCAAATCCAGATTGTATCTCGTCGAAAATCAAAACAAGCGAACGCCGCGAGCAAATCTCCCGGACCTCTTGAATAAATCCAGGCGGGGGCATTATTATTCCACTTTCGCCTTGCACCGGTTCCAAAATAACAGTCCCAGTTTTGTCGTCTATCGAGTCTACCAGTTTGCGAGTATTGCCATAAGGAACAAACGTAATGTATTCCAACAATGGCTCAAATGGCCTCCTATATTTTTCGCTAGAGGTTACGGATAGAGCACCTAGTGTTTTTCCATGATAGCCTCCATTCATTGAAATCACGCCAGGTTTGCCACTAAATTTTCGTGAAAACTTGAGTGCAGTTTCGACCGCCTCTGCGCCGGAATTTGAGAAAAAGACCTTATCTAGCCCAGCCGGGACTACTTTAGATAATTTCTTGAGCATAATTGATCTGGTAGTATTATAAGTGGACATGTGGCAAACCATCAGCTTTTCTAATTGGTCTTTGATTGCTTCGACGACCCTGTCATTACAATGCCCTACCAACGCTACTCCGTAGCCTGCCATACAATCAATGTATTCCTTTCCTGCATCATCCCATACCTTAGCACCCTTTCCTCGGTCGATGACGATAGGAAAGCGTTGGTACAGGTGGCCCAGGAAGTCATCCTCACTATTCATGTGCTGTGATCACCGTACAATTGTCATGAGCTAATAATTTGGATATAGGGTTTTCTCTTGAACCATTGCCGACTATGGCCTCTCCAACGCCTAGCTCCAACGCTTCCGTGCACGCTAAGATTTTCTTTTCCATTCCAAAACCGATCTTGGGGAGCATCCTTTTCGCCTCGTCTAGAGTCAGATCTTCGACCAGTCTCCCATCAATTAATAGGCCAGCTACATCAGTGAGAAATATAACTTTGTCTGCTCGCATTTTCCCAGCTATATGAGCAGCTGCTCTGTCCCCATCAACATTAAGATATTCAAATTCTTCTCCTAGTGCGATTGGCGAGACTACGGGTACAAAGTCTTTGTCCAGCAGGGCTTCAATAAGAGAATTGTTCACGCGATTGATCTTCCCAGTATAACCCCCATCAATAGACATTTTTCTTCCTTTGTCGTTTATGATCAACAGTTTCTTTTTACGCTCAGCCCTTAGAAGGCCACCATCTACTCCTGCAATGCCAACTGCGTTTATACCCTGTTGAAGCAACCTTGTCACGATTGATTTGTTTACTTGGCCTGACATGACCATCGTATAAGCTTCCACGGTGTCCCGATCTGTGTATCTACTCTTAATGCCTCCTGGGGATACTATGAATTGTTGCTTTACACCTAGCTTGATGGCAACACTAGTAACCTGTTTCCCTCCTCCGTGTACAATAACTATCTTTTCATTGCGCAGTAATGCTGCCATGTCCTCAAAAATAGAAACATGCAAACTATCAGACACTATACTACCGCCAATTTTAACTACTATCATACCGGAGTGATTGGCGTGAAGTTCAATCCATCTACTTCATTAAATCCAAACATCACGTTCATATTTTGAATTGCAGACCCAGCAGCGCCCTTCATCAAATTATCTGATGCTGACAATGCAACGATTCTTTTGTTGTCTTCATCGATGTCAAAACCGATGTCGCAAAAGTTTGAGCCGATAAGAAATTTGGGATCCGGGAATTTGTACAGACCCTTTTTATCTCTTATTAGACGTACAAAGTGCTCGGCACTATAGGATGCGCGATAAATTTTCCATAGCTCCAATTCTGTGACCTCTTTTTTCATGAAGATGTGGTTAGTTGTTAGTATTCCTCGTACAATGTTAACGGCGTGAGGACTCATGCTGACCTTAATAGGACTCTTTGTGACTGTTTGCAATTCTTGAATTATCTCTGCCGTATGCCTGTGTTTGGCTGGTTTATATGGCCTTATTACTCCGTAACGCATAGCATGATGCGTACCTGCGTTTTCAGTTGCACCTGCTCCCGATGAGCCGATCTTACTATCGACAATGATGTGGTCAGTGTCAATTAGATCTTTTTTTTCAATTAGGGGCCTCAGTGAGAGAAGTGACGTAACGGCCATGCATCCTGGGCAAGAAACTAAACGTGATCCCTTTATCTTTTCCCTATTGTATTCAGGAACTCCGTACGCGGACAGAGAGAGCATTTCGGGGAAAGGATGTTCCCATCCATACCATTTGACGTAATCCTTTGGATCCTTTAAACGAAAATCAGCTGAAAGGTCAATAATTCTCATACCGCGATCATAGAGATCCTTTACAATACTATTTGATTTGCCATGAGGAAGTGAGGTAAAGACGAGATCACATTTATCTGATAGCTTTTCTGTGTCTAGGTTCGAGAAAGTTAGATCTATGAACCCTTTAAGACTGGGATGAACGCGATGAACTAGCTCGCCAGCTCTCTGTCTGGAGGTTATCATATTCACTTCAACTTTTGGGTGAGTAGATAACAGCCGCAAAAGCTCACCACCTACATAACCTGATGCTCCGATAACACCTACCTTCATATACTATTTTCATCAGTATATCTTTTTAATCGGTTTATGAATTTTTATATCTTGATCCAATGGTAAGGGCTTTGAACTGATAGCCAATTATCTCGGTGGTTCTAAGCAAATCAGACTGATGTCTTGTCTGCTCTCCTTGTCCAACCGACAATCTGCTACAATGTTGAGATATTACTTGGAATAGGCCTAAATGTCAGCTTTATAACTGTCTCTATTCTGACCATCAACTTAATGTGAACCGATTTTTCTTTTCTGTTGCTAGATTGTAACTAATGAAAGCATCAGAATTGATCATGAAGACATCTTCACACTTGCTGAGTGTAACATTTTTCAGAATTTGAAATCCATCTACAGAATCTGGCAAATGGCATGGCAAGAATTTGCGCTCAATTTTGTCCGATAATGTCATACACGAATCTCGGTCATAATGTCCATTGCCTGAGCCTTGGCTTAAGATTCAAACTTTGACAACATCTGGTTAGAAGCAACAGACTGTTTTCCCCATAATTCTATGAATCCTTTTGCAAGCCTTTGGTCGAAGGTTGATCTGGCTGAATAGGTAGCTGCATCTGGGTCGTAAATGGCATTTTTTGAGCTCCTCCCTACGACTCGACAAGAACCATTATGAAGTCTTAGCTTCACTTTTCCATTTACTTTTGATTGGACCATATTTATGAATTCATCCAAATCCCTTCTCAAGGGTTCAAGCCAGAGACCTGAATACACTAGCCAGCTCCATTTTTCTTCAATTATTCGTTTGAAATTGATCTCATGATCAGTAAGTACCAAATTTTCAAGATCCTTGTGACATTCGATGAGTGAAATAGCGGCAGGTGCCTCGTAGACCTCGCGAGACTTGATACCTACAATCCGATTCTCAACTAGATCCACTATACCTATCCCATGAGAGCCAGCTATCTTGTTCAATTCTACAATCAAATCCTTCAGCTTCATCCTATTACCATCCAATGCTATTGGTATGCCATATCGAAACTCAATCTCTATGTATCTTGCTGCTATGGAAAGATTTTTGACAAAATGGAATATATTCTCGGGGGGTTCTATGCTCGCATCCTCCAATTCTCCGCCCTCAATGGCCCTACCCCATAAGTTAACGTCAATGCTGTACTTTTTCGCCTCCAAAGAGATAGGTATGTTTTCTTCGATGGCAAATTTGAGCTCTTCATCACGAGTCAAATTCATGTCTCTTATGGGGGCTAGAATTTCAAGCTCTGGATTAAGTGATTTTATAGTTATATCAAATCTAACCTGATCGTTCCCTTTACCAGTACATCCGTGCGCAACTAACTTTGCATCTTCATTAGATGCCACTTCGACCAATTTCGAGGCTATTAGTGGACGAGCTAAAGCGGTTGCCAGTGGATACTTTCCTTGGTAGAGAGCATTGGCTCTAATGGATCTGCTAACATACTCGTTTGCGAATTCTTCTGTTGAATCAATGTGAATATGTTTAGCAACTCCAATCGCAAGAGCCCTATTCTCGATTTCATTAAAGTCTTCATCCTGTCCACAATCCACTGTTACAGTCGTTACTATAGCATCATGAAACTTCTGTAGATATCTTATGCATACTGATGTATCCAGACCACCAGAGTATGCTAGAACAACTTTTTTCTTGACCATTACCAACGCATGCGATTAATGACTCTAGATTTATGTTTTTTGGTATTAAATGCTCTCCTAAACAAGTAAGCCGAAGCTATTCGGCCAGCGATTTGGAAATAAGGTAGGATAATTGAAATGTCGCGTGTATCGGTTAAGTACTGATCATTAGTATTGAATAGAATGACAGAAAGCAGTTGGTGGTACATGTTGAACCAATTTCTACCCAATGGAAAAAGTTTGAAGTCAAACCTTTAGTTATACACAGTTCCATTAGAGCATTATGTACCTAGATTTGCAAATCGCTAACCACTTGTTGTCTAGAAGAGTGATAGAATAAGCTTTGAGAGACCAAAAAGTTGAGTAAGATGGCAAGAGAAGTAGAGTATTGGAGGCTCTGCAATGATCTATTTGAGTTAGGTACTATCAAGTTTTGCTATTAGGCCAATTCTAACAAGTTCATTCAAAGTCATCTAATTTTGCATATCAGTTCAGCTCAGAACAGATTTATCATCCGTAAGTTGTTAAGCTATCGTGTATAGAAGATATACATTTGAGGAAGTCAAGAGAAAAATCTTCAGTATTCTCGAGTATCAAA
>JAATVR010000183.1 GCA_014523665.1 Nitrososphaerales archaeon TH526 | reverse complement strand
TGACAGGAATGTCTGGTGTTGAACTGGCGAATAAAACTGGCATCAATCGGATGACGATTACCAAGTATCTGAACCTATTATATTCAATTGGATTGATTAGAAAGAAGAAAATCGGTACTGTCAATGTATGGTTTCTTGAATCCGGGTTGAACTATCCTGGAACTTCTATCAACTACAACGATTTGCAGCAAAGATTCATGAATGCAATTTTAACAGGCAGCGATGAATTGTCGTCGAAATTAATGATGAACGCATTGAACTCTGGAGCAGATGGGCTGAAGCTTCTCACAGATGTCTTCCTGCCCACAATTAATACTATTGGTGAGCTCTACAGCAGAGGAAGACTTAACAGGGCAGAGCGAATTAGCTTTCAAAGTGTCGTAATCGGGATATTGGATTTCCTCAAGTATAGTATCCATAATGGAGAGAAGAGACCTGATATTTCTGCGCTAATTGTTTGTGGCTCTGAAGATGCGGCTATACATTCAAAGATTATAGACTTATCACTTCGCTTAGGGAATTGTGAGACACGATATATTGGCAATGTAGAAGGAGCACTTGATCCATTCTTCGATATCGATTTTCAGCGCTACGTAACTAGGTTATGGGGAAATAAAACCGGCGTAATCATCTTGTGTGTTTGCTCATCTGTAGAGAGTTCCCTCCGTTTTTTATATTCAGCTGCGCATGTGTTGCGGAACAAGCTTACCGCTCGCCTCATACTATGTTTGATGACCAATAGTGAATTAAGGGAAGCGTATGATTTTGAACACGCCGATCACGTTGCAGAAAATCCACTTGATCTACTCCTGTGGTTACGAGATTTGATTCAAAAATAGTATTAGCTGTCCACCGTGTCGTCTCATCCAAGAATTGATCGCCGTTCCGCCAGCACACAAATACAAATATTTCAATTGTCCATATGGATGTGTATATGCCATTGGTGTGATTTCCAAAGCACCCTAGAGTTGAAAATACTCGAAATACTTGCGAGTGGCCTGATGCGAATGACCCTACAAAATGAAGGTGAACCGCTGGCGGCTCGATCCGTTACGATGATTATCGGAATCGAAAGTAATACTGCTTGAAATAACTGGAGCAAGATTATGGTATGTTTTAATTCAAAAACCTAACTTTGCCAATTGTTTTAGACCTCTATTCTTGAAGCGCACAAAGGTTACATCTATTGGATATCGAGATATCAAAATATTCTGGTGAGAACTAATTGTATAAATTTCTTGTCCATCTATAATTAGGTTGGTCTCATAGTTACTTTTGATAACGATATTTTCGACAGGAACAACAATACTCGGCATGCGATTAATTGATCCTACTGGAACAATTACTAAAGATTCCAGATTCCCTTGTAATAATGGACCACCGAAAGAATAACAATGACCAGTAGAACCGGTCGGAGTTGACACCGCAACACCATCCATTCTTTGATTAATTTCATTGTCTAAAGTACTTATGGAGAAGTACGGGGTTCTCATAACGCTCGATCTTGTACATAAGATCTCGTTCAATGCAGGAAAGGTTTGTTTTCCGTTAGCATTTGCAAAAATTCTGAGTCTTCGCTCCAAGAGGAAATCGCCGTTGAGCAAGTCGTGTATCGATTTTTCTATCATGTCTGCTCCTATCTCAGACAGAATGCCTCTATTTCCGCCAATATTCATGGGTAGGATCGAGGTATTGGGTGGCATTCCTCTACACGCTCTCAGGGTAGTCCCGTCACCACCGATTGCAATCGCGATATCTATATTAGTTTTTTCTAAATCTGAATATGATACTGGAATTGATCTCTCAACAGTTAATGGCAGGATTGTATATGAACTGATATTGCGAGAACTTAAGATCTTGACGATAACTTGAGCAGTCTCTTGCGCTTCCTTACTATTCATTTTTGTTACAATGGCCACTCCGTGGATGTCCTTAGGCATTAGATAACGGAAATATCACTGAATATACACTTAAATGCATTTACATCGTTTGCCGAAAAAATCCATTCAATTTTTTTTCTGAGGGAACCCACACGAATAAATAACGCAGGATTTGAACATCAATAGCACGTAATGGGCCGATAGCTCAGCTTGGTGGAGCGTTCGACTGATAATCGAAAGGTCGAGGGTTCAACTCCCTTTCGGCCCATTGTATATATCGGTTCATATATTCATGAAGCCAATAACATATCAATGTCTGTTCGTACAGGAACGAATAGGGGATCGGTAAAGTAATGCCAACTATTCTGACTACTACTATTTACCACATTACCGATTCAGTACCCAAAAATGCTAATTCAGGATTGAAAAGCGAGTTACATTCTTATATGAAGAATAACAAACTTTCTCGATACAAAGACCAAGGCTATATCGGAAGATCCTGACAAACGTTGGATTACAACATGGAATCATTGTCTTGCTCACATCAAGTACTTTCTTAGGTGGCTACATAACTACAAGTTGCTCGTTGCATTTAAATCGCAGCCGACCGACGCTGTTTTTGAGCGGCAGACTTTCCCTTCGCACAGATTATGAAGAAAAAGACAAAGCATATTAGCCCGAATTCAGAGAGCGAGATCTGGGATTTAGACAAGCTCAAGACAATAATAAAGTACAAACCTTCCAAACGAAACAAAGCTGCCATTGCATTGATGTGGGATCTCAACGCAAAAATCATGAAGTTACTCTAGTTAGAAACAAACATATCCTCTTAAGGGAACGCTATCGCGAAGGAGAAATACCACATCAGGCTAAAACGGGATCTGGGCCTATACTTCTAACATTCTCATTTCTCAATGTCAGGGATTGGCTTAATGAACACCCGTTTTGCAATATGCCTGAGGCGAGACTTATATGTAATCTCGTTAATGGAGCTCAGATCAAACCTGGAGTACTGTGGACAATGCTGAAACACCTCAAATCGAGAATAAGCAAGTTAATTAAATCTGATTCGATAGCTGATGAAAGCGAAAAGAAGAGGCTGCGAGTATTACTTACCACTTCATGGTGGTTTAGTCATATTGCATGCGCAAAAGCATGGTAAGTTCGATCGCGATCCCTGCGTTAAGGACAGCGACAGAGAATGGCGAAGGTATGCTAAACAAGGATGCCACTTGTCATGACGATTTGTTTGATGCGTTTAGGTTGTCACTGGAGTTTTGACATTAATACCTATTTTCAATCTGTCCATTCACAATAAAATAAATGTGGTTCCATGAGAACCCTCAGGATATGCCTCTTGACCCATTCACAATAAAATAAATGTGGTTCCATGAGAACCCTCAGGATATGCCTCTTGACCCATTCATAACGGCTCTTCTTGATCATACGATCGACGAACAAATAAAACACATTTCTCCATTTGTAAAAAATTGTCGAAATGATACAGCAAAGGAAGTATTCCATTTAAGAAATCCCGATGATTTTGCTCTTGGCATGACTTTAGGAAGCATTCTTGAATCCTTCAGAGTCGCTCATAGAGCTTCTTATGGCAAAGATTTCGAGGCCGATGAAGTATTAGAAGTAATAGGCGTCGTGGTTAGTAGATCAGCTCAGATTCGTGACGCCATAACAGGGACTACGAACTAGATCCGGCGATTTCTATTAGTTTCGGATGTCCCCATAGCTAAGATTATCTGTTCAGTTTTAGGGTTAGTTAGTTGGTTAGTGACTCGAAGAATGTCTAAATCTTCTAGTCCTTAGTAGGGTGGTTAGTAAATAATAACGCGAGCATAAATGGAGATGAATGGGATAACAAGTCCAGAAACGGCGGTATTAATAGATGTATTTGAGATTCAAGATTGTGCAAGGGTTCTATGCAGTATGGCTAGGCTTAGAGTAAAATACAAGTATATCTCTATAATGTAAAATTTATTGAGCCTAACCGAAAAATATGATATCTACGCGGCGATTCATGATGCCGGGATTAACAGGGTCTTTAAGCATCCCATGCAACAACGTCCATCTCTTTAATTATTGCACTTCTTTTTTTAGCTTCAAATCCCCATTTATTGTGCGAAAAGATTGATACCTTACCAGAAGTAAGCGGGCAGCAAAAGTCCTCTTTCAGTAGTACTCGATCCCCTTCCGGTTATTGGATCACATTCAAGTCGGTCAGGTTCAAACAATTCGGCAATAAATTTCGCAGTTCAGCTTTCTAAAGCTGAAACTTATTGGGCACACGTATCATTTCACTTACGTGTTCTCAAATATGGGAGCAAGGAGACATAGGGACTTTAAATCGTCTATCCGTAAACACTACGATACGACTATATATTTAAGTGTTATAAATAAACTAGTATCAATTCATAAAAAATAATCCATTAAAATACTAATTGGGCTAAAAATTGCTAGAGGAAAAATAATAGCCAGTAGAATCTACCATAACGTGATCGGAAAAAGAATAGGTTCTATTACAGAGCTTTTTTAAATTGGCGGCCACGATTGTCATGTTAACAAATTATCTCTCGCCAATTTTGCGATTTGACACGTCATCGCCTATTGCCATTCGGAGGTGCCAAATGATGATAGAACGTACTGCATGAGATATCCAACCGAGCTGTCTTGATGTAATCTAGACAATAAACTTCCATCCAATTCGCAAATCCGTAGGCCACAAAAAAATCTTCATGGTACTGTCTATCGACCAGATATCTTCGGGGACGAAGACAATGTAATTTCTTACCAACATGAGGCAAAGTTGGTTTTTGATCATAGGGATCAATCGAGACGGCAAGCACAAGCAAAGGTCTGTGCCCATTAGATATCAAGCCTCTGAAAAATTAAAAGCAGGTTCAAATTATTTAGTTTATTACACAATATCAATTTACACCTAAATAATTCAAAGTGGCACACTAATTCCAAACGATTATAGTTATTATGAGTCTTGCTCCACAGGAACTGGAAAATACGGCGAGCAAATTCGCAGCTGAAGCTATTAGCTTCGACTCGCAAGGTTCGAGAGGGATGGCTATTCAATCCTATCAGAGAGCCATAGACGCGTTGGTGAAATTAGTCCAAATTTATCCCGAATATAGGTTGAATAGAGTATACCGAGAGCGAGCAACTGCTTATCAGAATCGAATACGAACACTTCAGCTTTCGACAGAACCGAGTTCTAGGACCCCAGGTAGAACCATAACCTCATTAACAAAGGATTCTACGGGTCAGGATTCTACCGAACTACGAAATGGGAGTAAATCAAAGAGTTCGTCTATTAACTTCGCCCGTCAAGGCGGAGATTCGGATTCGTCCACATCTTCAGACCCGAATTTCGACGATCTTGTGCTAAAAGAAAAGCCGCATGTAAAGTGGGAGGAGGTGATTGGTCTAGACGACGCAAAACGAGCTATACGTGAGTCAATTGTTTATCCTACTAAACGTTCCGACCTCTTTCCACTAGGATGGCCCCGAGGGATACTCTTATTTGGCCCACCTGGATGCGGCAAAACCTTGCTAGCTGCTGCTGCTGCTGCTGAAATTGACGGCTATTTCTTGAATGTCGATGCAGCCAGTATGATGAGCAAGTGGTTGGGAGAAGCAGAGAAAAACGTATCTAAACTATTTATGCTGGCAAGGCGGCTCCAGGAGAATGAAGGTGTTCCAGTTCTTTTGTTTATTGATGAGATTGATTCATTACTTGGAACCAGAACTAGTGAGATTGGCGGGGAAGTACGGGTAAAGAATCAATTCCTTACTGAAATGGATGGCATAAATGTCAAGTCAAAAGATACCCAGTTATACGTGATTGGAGCAACAAACAAGCCTTGGACTTTGGAGTCAGGATTTCTTCGAAGGTTCCAGAAGCGCATCAATGTTTCACTTCCTTCCCTTCTGTCTCGAGTAGATCTGTTTCGCCAGTATACTCGTCCTTTAAATCGGGAAAGATCGTTAAAACCAGATGAGTTGGCTAAGCTCTGTGATGGCTATAGTGCCAGCGACATAAAGGACATTTGTCAGGCTGCCCAGCTTAGGGTTGTTAACGAGCTATTTGAAAGTGGCTTGGCTATGGATACTAATTCAAACCCTAGGTCAATAAGCGTGACCGACTTTAAGGAGATATTCAAGGTTCGGAAACCTAGTGTTAGCGCAGAAATGCTCAAGGCCTATGTTAAATGGAGTGACCAGTTCAAAGCACTCTAACGATTAGCTGCCGAGTATCTGTCAGTCGCCTCCTTTATTTTTTGTCTTGCAACCTGATCATTGGCGTAACCAACTACCTTTACAAACTTTCTTGGCTCTAATTCTTTGTAGTGTTCAAAAAAGTGTTTAACCTTATCCAATATGCTAGATGGAATATCTGATAATTGTGTTATGTTCGAATAGGCTGGGTCCACTTTTGGGCTAGGCACAGCTATAATCTTGGAATCCTTTCCTTCCTCGTCTTCAGTTAACAACACTCCTAGAGGAGTAGCACGGACGACAGACAAAGGGAACAGGCTTTCCTCACCTATCAACAACACATCTACAGGGTCTCCATCTTCTTCTAATGATCCTGGCAAAAACCCATAATTGAATGGGTATACCATCGAGGTGTACAGTTTTCTATCTACAAACAAAATCCCTGTTTCGTGGTCTAACTCATACTTAATCCTGCTATCCTTAGGAATTTCAACAACTACGTTGATATCTCCTAGAGGTTCGGTCATTGCCGATATTTTATTTAGAATAGACAACTTTGGTAACAAATCATGGTGAGACATTATTATGTTTCTATTGAAGACATGCCAAAAATATAAAGAGGGTAAAGAAAGATTGCTTTAATAGAATTGGACCTGCTTCCTACTTTCGACGCTAAAGCTATTGAAAAAATTGTAAGGTCGCATTGGGAAAAAGCAAATCTGCCACAACTTATCCACAAAAAACTAGAAGCCGAAAAATATCCACTGCTGGGCTTTATCGAAGGGCCACCTACCATGAATGGGGACCCCCATCTAGGACACTTACGGGGACGTATTATCAAGGATGCATGGTTCAGGATTAAGACGCTTCAGAAGAACAGAGTGGTATTCCGGGCCGGTTGGGATACTCAAGGATTGCCAGTAGAGCTACAGGCAGAGAAGGAACTGGGTCTTACTGGTAGCAAGATTGAGAACATACAAAAAGTGGGGGCAGAGAGGTTAGTGCAAGCATGCATAGATCTTATTCATAGGTATAATGCCAAGTGGATTCAATCCGATGAGTTACTCGGAATGTCATTCAACTACTCCCATGCATACTGGACCTATAAGGATGAATATATAGAAAGAGAGTGGAAATATCTACATAGGGCTTGGGAGCAAGGCGTATTGAAGGAAGGTTTTCGCGTAGTAGCATACTGTCCATCGTGTCAAACTTCCCTTAGTAATGCAGAGGTTAATCAGGGATACCAAAATGTGGAAGATCCTTCTCTTTATTACAAAGTCAGATTGAAGGAGCAGGATGTATTTTTAGTTGTATGGACAACAATGCCTTTCACGCTTGTTACCGATGAATTAGTTGCTGTGAATCCTGAAGCAGAATATGCGTACGTCAATATAGGTCAAGAGATTTGGGTCATGGCGAGAGAACGACTAGAAGAGCTATTTGAATATCTAGATATTCGGGAATTTGAAATAATGAAAATTGTATCGGGAAAGGACCTTGAAGGACAAAGATATACGCACCCTTTCCTTACGATGATACCTGGGTTAGAAACGTTAGCAAAGACAGGAAAAATCCATCTAGTTGTTGCTGAAAGCTTTGTTGATACACACACTGGGAGTGGAATAGTTCATTTGTCTCCAGCTAATGGAGAGATGGACTTTCAAATTGCTACCAAGCGGAGTATTCCTATATTTGTTCCAATTGACGATAGAGTCAAGTTTACAGAAGATGCTGGCATATTCAATCAACTATTTGTTAGAGATGCTGATGCTCTTGTGATTCAGAAATTAAAATCCACCTGTCATTACGTTAAAGCGGGACAAATTAGGCATCAATACCCTACTTGTTGGCGTTCCCATCATAAATTGGTATGGCTGTCCAGACGAGAATATTTCTATATGACTGAATTGTTGGGCTCGAAACCCCTGGACGCAGCTCAAAGCGTTAAATATTTTTTCAACACTTCCCGGAATAGATTTATTGAGATTATTAAGGAAAAGGTACCCTGGTGCATTACGAGAGAACGATTGTGGGGAACCCCTCTACCTATATGGTCATGTGTAAATTGTAAAAGGAAGGATTTGTTGTACTCAAGGAAGCAAGTCATAGAAAGGGCAATTAGTCTTCCAGACGGAGAACAATTTCCAATGCACAGGCCCCAATTGGATAGAATTGCTCTTAAATGTGGATCATGTGGGTCGATAATGCAAAGAGAGCAATTTGTTCTGGATACCTGGCATAATAGTGGAGCCGCTCCTTATGCTTCACAGACTGATTCTGAATATCACGAACTTGTTCCATCCCAGTTCCTTACTGAAGGAATTGATCAGACTAGAGGATGGGCCTATACGATGCTGCTAGAGAATATCATTCTATCTGGATCACCTATGTCCCCTTACAAATCATTCCTTTTTCAGGGTCATGTTTTAGACGAAAAGGGTAACAAGATGAGTAAGAGTTTAGGAAACGTAATCGATTCAATAGAGTTCCTAAACAATAATCCAGTAGACATAATTAGATACTACTTCTTGTGGAAGTCTTCCCCTGCTGAGTCTCTGAACTTCGATGTAAGAGAAATGTTGAGCAGACCCCATCAGATCATTAGCACACTCTACTATCTACACATATATTTTTCTCAGAACAGTAAGTATGATAATTACGATCCAGAAAGCCATAGTCTTGATTGGACAAAAAGTAGAAATCTTTTGTCAATTTCTGAAGTATGGATACTGTCAAAGTTTCAAGATCTAATCTCTGATTTTGCAGCGGCTTTTGATGAATGTCGATTACATGAAGCAGCAAAGTTGCTTGAGGAATTCATAATCAACCTTCTTAGCCAAACCTACATCCCTATTGTCCGAAATGATTTATGGGATGACAATGAAGAATCATGGGAAAGGCGGCTATGTGTCTACTCTGTACTAAATCATATACTAAAGAACCTGGATATCATGCTACATCCAATTTCTCCTTTTGTGACGGAGTACCTCTACCAGATGTGTTTTAAAGAGATTGAAAGTATAATCTTGGAGAAGTGGCCAACGCACAACAGTGAATATGTGAATCGTGATGTGGAATCAGGATTTGACCTACTAAAGAACATTATATCCCTTTCGAACGCAGCTAGGATGAAGGCCAAGCTCAAACGAAGGTGGCCCATCGATGAAGTTCTAATATTCTCCACCGAAATTCGCATTCTTAATAACCCTAACCTGATGGAAATTTTGAAAAATCAAGTAAATGCTCAGAGATGTAGACTCGTTGAAATTCCATCCTTTAAGTCTGACGCCTCTAAACTGAACTCATTAATTGCAAATGGTGCCCCTATCAAGGTGGAGATGCAAATTTCCACAAAACGCGTGGCGCCAAGAGTTAAGAGCAATATAATCCCTCTAATGCGAGAATTTAAGGAGATTGATAAGATCCAGGTTCTTCGGTCCTTGGGTTCAGAGGGCAAGATAACAGTTAATGTCCTAGATGAGAAAATCGTACTAGAGGAAAATGATCTTGTGATGGAGTATTTCCCATTAGAGGGCTATTCAGGTGTAGAACTTGATGGTCTAGTAGTCTTTATTTCGACCTCCAGATCGAATCACCTAATAAAGATGGGTTTTCTTAGAGATTTGGCCAGGAATTTGCAGCAGCTGAGAAAGGAGCATGGACGCAACCCTACTGACATTTTACCCATTGCTCATGTAGCAAGTCTTGACCAGTCAGAAATGGAGGATCTATCTCAACTGAAAGATGAATTGAAATTCCTTGTAAGAGTCAACGAGATTGTATTCTCGTTGAACGCCCTAGGAGGTGTTAGCTATAAATCTATTGATCTGGATGGCAGACAAATCCTGATCTCCATATAGGAATCAAGTCGGGCCACGCGGGCCTATCGGGAACAATTTTAGCTTTCAGTCAAGTAATGTAACCGTGGTAAAATAAATACAAAAAACCGGAAAATGGATGCCATTGATTAATAATAAGCAGATTGCTCTTGATAGCGGGCAGGTAACTTTAGATCAATGGCTCGTAGAGAGACTTCGAGATAAACTTGCAAAGACCTCGCTACTTGCCGGAAGACTACGCCGTCCTATTCTACTATACAAAAAAACTATGGAAGAATCTGAGCAATCAGCTGAGGAAGAAATCGCCACGGTCAGTAAAGATTTCATCATTGTACAGGTAATTACATACGGTGGTTTTATATCGCCAAGCTTTCAACAGCAATACGTTTTCACGCCAGACAAATTTGCATCATGGGTTATGCATCGCAGCCGTGAACTCGTTATGCAGTGTCTCGAAAATATCGAAGAGCTCTCCCAATAATGTAAGGTTAATAAATGAGCCTTCGGAAATGAAGACTACTTACTGTTAGAGATCTTAGAATCTCTAGAAGATATGAATTACACGTTTGCCTGATTAGAGGATATTACAACGATCCATATTCAGGTGCTTCCATTGGGGTATTCAATGTCGCTTTGATAAGCCTCGTCATTTGATATTTGCTGGTATGACATGGACACAAACAATGCCCAGTGTTGGAGGTTGGTTTAGATCCCCTAATTCAATCACATAATGAATGTTGCTGTCGTGTACAATCCGATGATTTGCTCTCCAATATTTTGCTTCATGTTGAAAATTCCTTTACGAGTTAACCACTTTTAAACATGACCTTCCTTTCCATTGTTGTGAAGATATATGAAGAGGATAGGCCATGGGGCAGGTTCGAAAAATTTCATGAAAATAAGTTAAGTACGGTTAAATTGATTTATATCACTCCTAACCGCCGTTTGAGCCTTCAATATCATACACACAGA
>JAATVR010000182.1 GCA_014523665.1 Nitrososphaerales archaeon TH526 | reverse complement strand
ATTGAAGTTTCTTTTCATCCACCAGTTGAAAAAGCGGATCATAGATAGAACATAGGTCCAATCTTGACTTTCTCGGTCCTTCCATTCTGACTCTTTGGCAACGTAAATGAAAAATAGCTTGCCCTTATTCACAAGGGAATCAAGACACTACTCTAGATATAGACATTTTTCCTCGATCCCGTCCAAATATTAATACTTTATGTTACCTTTTCATTAGCTATCTATCTATCAAAAGAGTCCGTTCTAGGAACCTTTGCGAGAAAAAAATACTCTGACGCGATAACAATTTGTTTATCAAATGGCTCTTGTATGCCGCTGAAAGAAGCCAAGACCAAAACATATCGGTCAGTCATGCCTACTTTTCATTCGACATCATAGGCCCATTATTATTAGCTTGTTCCGCGATTACCAAATAGGTGAAAATATTTAACCCTTATTCGATGGACTAACCTAGCCTACAAGGAACTATTGACAATAATGTAGAGCGAAGGGACCGCCGACTTATATTGATAATCCGGTGTACATTACTTATGATTGACAATGACTTCAATCTGAAAATGTCAGCCAAGGTGTATACGGATCAATGGACAAGGCTAATAAATTCAGTTGATGCCAGTCATTTTCAAATCCATCCGTCAATGGTCTTTGTGCCGGAGGACGTGACTGATGTAATTAGTATATGCCAATACGCATATGGTAAAGAAATTCCGCTAACTGCCAGGGGAGGTGGCACTGGGTTGCTTGGACAGGCGTTAACAAAGGGGATAGTAGTTGACACTCACAGCCATCTTAACAGGATTATCGAAATAGGAGAAAGTTATGCGGTGGTCGAACCCGGTGTCGTAAAGACTGTGTTGGACAAAGAACTTAAGAAAAAAGGAATGTTTCTTCCCCCCGATCCTTCAAGCAGTAATTTTTGCACTATTGGTGGAATGATTGCAAACAATTCGAGTGGAGCTCACACACTAAGATATGGAAGTATGATTGATTACATCGAAGAATTGGACGTAGTTTACTGCGATGGTTCCATGAGTACAATTGGTTCGTCAACTCCGCTTGATCATCGCTGTGGGTCGGTATTACCTATAATTTTGTCAAATTTAGGCTTGATCGCTTCATCTTACCCAGACACCTCAAAAAATTCCTCTGGATTTAGGTTAGATGCTTTGGTCCGAAATGCATCATATTTTCCCCAAAGGGTTTTTGCAGGAGCAGAGGGTACCCTTGGGATCATAACCAAGGCAAAACTAAGAACCCTAGACATACCACAGTTTACGATTCTACTTGTGTGCGAATTCTTGGACATGGTAAATTTATTGCTATCTGTCCCAAAAATACTATCATTTCATCCTTCAGCCCTCGAGCTCCTGAGTTTTGGACGCCTTAGGTCAGGGCTGGATCAGTATAAAGAGAGAGATCTAACTGATTTCCCTACAATCTACGTGGAGTTCTGTGGGGAGTCCATGACAATATTAGAGCAATTGGCCGATCGATGCAGATCCGCCCTTCAACAGAGATGCATCTCATCTAGGATTTTATCTGACGTGACGAGTTGTAATGCAGCATGGAATGAAAGGAGAAATTCATTAAATCACATCCTACGAATCAGTGTCGGTAATAAGAAAGCTATAGGGATTATTGAAGATACCATAGTGAATCCATCCCTGTTAGAAGACTACATACCATTCGTTCTGAGTCTTTATGATAGTTTTAAGTTGGATTATGTGATGTATGGTCATATCGGTGATGGTAATATCCACACCAGACCTCTAGTTGATGTTCAATCCTCTCAGGCTGAACAGATCGTTGAGCAACTTGCCCACGACGTTTTTTTAAAAGTAAGGGAGCTCAGAGGAAGCATTAGTGCGGAGCACGGGGATGGATTGGCGCGTTCTCGCTACATTAAAGAAATGTACGGTATTGATACGTACTGGCTCTTTGTTCAAACAAAAGAGATTTTTGACAAAAAAAACATAATGAACCAGGGAAAAAAGGTGCCGCTCGCTTAACAATGCAATTTGAACAAATTGTTCACGGAATTTTGTAACTTTAAGCAAGAAACAAACCTGGCAGCAATGTATCGCCAAGGTCTGTCATTGGCTTTCGATATCCCAATCCTTGCGCTCGTAATAATGTCGTCGATATCTAGCCCTTGATGGATAGAGATACAAGAAGTCTCTTGGGTGACATCCAGCCCATTGTGGGCCATGGATATTGACATAGCCTCTGTAACCCGACCAGGACCTATCGTCAAATTACTAGAATGATTTCTCATCTTGCTCATAATATCTTGTCCAGTCAAAGGCAGAATGGATCTAATTAACACAGCACCAGCTCTGGCATCGTTCTTTCTTGCGGTCACGTTAGCACAAAAGTGCTTGCCATAAAGAAAATATACGTACAAAAAGCCCACCTCGCCGAACATCATCGAATTCCTTTGCCTTGGACCATTGAACGCATGACTGGCAGGGTCGTCCCGATAACCGTATGCTTCCGTTTCGATGATATAGCCGGCTAATCTTATGATTCTCCCATTTAATGCCAATTTCCGTACAAAGATCTTCCCCAGAAGCGATTTAGCTACTTCATTGGTATCCCTTTTGTAGAAAGTACGTCCTAAACAAGGCGTTAGATAATTGAGAGGTTCAATCGCCATTCGTGAGTACACTTCTTTTAGCTGGAAATATGCTTAAAAGGCCTTCGAAATCTAGAGCTGCGTTAATGTTTGATATAGACGGAATCTTTTGGTAATCTCTTCGTTCCCGATATTAAGGAGTCTTGTTAACCCAAAGTCTTCTACTGTAAATGATCCCATGACGTTACCATAAACTACTGCAGTTCTAAATGCTTTCACATCAGTACTGTCTACCGAGGCTAAGTGCCCCATGAATCCTCCAGCAAAGGAGTCGCCAGCTCCAGTAGGATCAACAATCTCCTCTAGAGGATAGGCGGGCGCTATGAAGATCATGTCAGGTCGCACTAAGACCGAACCATGTTCCCCTTTTTTGATGATAACGAACTCTGGACCCCACGAGAGTATCTTTTTAGCACATTTGATTAGGTTCGGCATGTTACAAAGCATTCTTGCTTCTTGATCGTTGATGACCACACCGTGCACCATTCCGATCATTTTTTTCACCGCATCTGGATTAGTTTGGATCCAAAATTCTATGGTATCGCATACCACCAACTTTGGATTTGTGAATTGTTTAAGCATCTTGATATTCTGGAGTGGATCATTGTTCGCCAAATAGACATAATGTGAATCCTTAAGTTGTTTCGGAACCGATGGTTCGTATTCTGCGATTACGTTAAGTTCAGTCTTATTAGAAGTCCTGTGCGAAAGGTCGTAATTGAATGAAGAATCATACCTAAATGTTTTTTTGCCAGATTTCATGACCAAGCCAGCTGTTCCGACTTTTGATCGCAAGAGGTCTAGGTATTGTTCTGGAAAGTCAGACCCGATTACTCCCAGGATTTCTGTTTCGACAAACATGCTTGAGGTAAGAGCTGCGTAAGTTGCAGCGCCTCCCATAATTCCCTCTTCCGTTCTAAATGGAGTTCTGGTAGTATCCAACGCAAGACTTCCAAATACTGTTAGGCGCATTTCTAGAGTTCTCCTAGCTGAATATTCATTAATTTGTTTTCGTTGTTGCTAGGTCATCAGGAATAAATAGGAATTGCCATTTATTAAGGTAGAATATGAAACTCATTGTAGGTATCACTGGAGGATCTGGCGTTATCTATGGGATAAAATTGCTAGAGACGCTTTTTGAGTTGAATATTGAGAGTCATTTGATTATAAGTGAATGGGGCGAAAAAACTATTAGGATCGAAACAAATTTCAGCATCAAATATGTCAAATCACTTGCATCTGTAAATTACGACCCTCACAATATGGCAGCTGAAATATCCAGTGGGTCTTTTATCTCTGATGGCATGGTGATTATACCATGTAGCATGAAAACATTATCAAGCATAGCGAATGGGTATGATGATAATCTAATTTCACGGGCTGCAGACGTGTGTTTGAAAGAGACGCGAAAACTAGTAGTAGTTCCACGCGAATCACCACTATCCAGAATTCATCTCGTCAATATGCTTCGTCTGAACAAGGCTGGTGCTGTGCTGCTGCCTGCCATGCCCGGATTCTACCATAGACCGGAATCTGTTGACGATCTCTTGAATTTCATTATAGGTAAAGTCCTAGATCAATTCCGTATTCCAAACGATGTCTTCAAGCGATGGGCACGCAGCATCGACAGAAAAAAACTGGATGCTTGAGGATTCATTATACAGCGGCAGAAGCGGCATATACGCATTCGCTCAAAATAGAGTTCTAGCCTGATTCTTACCTTTAGTCGTGTTTTTCCCATAGGGACATCCTTTCTTGCTTTAATTTTCGTCTATAGTTTTGCAACATTGCATAAACAGTCCTGTGAGAGCTTCCTTTCGACAACAGAATTATTGCCTCAACTGCTACCTTAATGGCATCAAAAATTCCAATGAAGCCAACTGTGTGTCCATAGATTGAAACATCAGCCCCGCTTAGCTCTTCAATGGTACGCCTTGACTTTCCTCGTTCACCGATGATTCTGCCCTTTACCCTGCTGATCGAACTCTGTGAGTTTCCCACATAGTCCCTCATATCAAGGAGCTGAAAAACAATGTCTTCATGGAGCAATTTGAACGCCTTTTCTGGTGAAAAGCCCCTGGCAATCGCAGAGATTATCTCCAGGGCCTTGAAAGGATTTCCTTCAAGTAAGGACTTGGTATCGTATCCAACAACTACATTTCCAGTCGCACTCTCAATCTCAACGTCTACCACACATTCCTGTTTTATTCTCTCGACTACGGTACCTTTCTTTCCGATCAACACCGCTATCCTTTCTGCGGGAACCTTGATGAACTGTTGGGAGACTTCTGGCTTATTTTTAGATGCTCTCAATTTATCTTCCACACCCAATTCTCATATGTCCGTGCTAAACCATGGGGCTAAATTAGCTATATTAAAGTAACCAGCCTTTCGATTTCAAAAAAGTTGGACAAGGACATTATCTGTGATAGAACTTAAAAATCATTAAGAAAGGTATATTGCAGATTCGTTTCACCCCTACCTCTTTTGCTAAGCCCATAGAGATGGCCAACGCGACAATCTTCTCACCAACAAGATTGGCAATCGAGCACTTTTTCAGAAGGTCAGCAGCTTTGCCTTCTTCAATTACTTCTTCTTGAAAGTAATCGCGCGATAAAGAAATAACCATCTCTCCATGATCTAATGTTTTGCCAACTAGTTCTACATCACAAACACTTACCATCAAAGAGCCACCATATTCAGTCGTTCTGGCGGCATAAGCTTGATTATCTCCGCACATTGACTTCAGGTAAAGTCTTAAGACATTAATAAATCAACGACCAAGTCGTTGCAAGGAGCAGTCTGATCCTATACCGGAGCTATGTACGTCATCGATACTTACTTTTCGTGATTAGTTGCTTCTGTCTCGGGTCTACTATTGATCAGATTAATTAGGAGGTTCAACCTTCTGGTAAGCTACGCGTGCCCTCTAAATGCCAGATGTAATCGGGAAGAGTAAAGGATATCGAAAGAGTCTGTTTTCATCTTCAGAGGAAATTATAAAGAAACCTGCATCACATAACAAGATTCTTGTCCTCTGCGTTGATAGAGATGACGATATAGGATCTAAGGGAGGACTGGCGACGCCGATTGTTGGACGAAGTTCATGCATAAATGCAGGAATACGGCTGGCCATCGAAGATCCTGAAGATCCGGATGCGAATGCAATCTTTGGAGCAGTGAAAACTTATGAGGAGTTAATTTCTAAAGGACATAATGCTGAAGTTGCTCTCGTAGCTGGAAGATATGAGAGGGGTATAGAGGCTGATGAAAAAATCTATTCAGAAGTTCAACTGATTATCAATTCTTACCAGGCAGACGCAGTAGTTTTGGTATCAGACGGAGAAGACGATGAAGCTGTAGTCCCTGTTTTGCAAACCCTAGTGCCTATTATTTCACTTCAACGAATAATAATTAAGCATAGTAGAAGTGTGGAATATTCATACGCAGTCCTAGGCAGATACGTAAAAATGCTAGTCTATGATCCACGGTATTCCAAATTCTTTTTGGGCGTTCCTGGAGCTCTTTTGGTGGCGACAGGTATCGCAACTGTTTTCGGACTTACTAAAGAGGCAGTTGCTCTTGCTTTGAGCATACTTGGTATTGCCTTTATCATGCGAGCCTTTGATTTAGATAAAGCAATCGGATCGTTAGGTAGGCCTACACCTTCGGGTTTCATCAGAATATTTTCGGTTTTTTCAGGGATACTCATAATACTAGTTGCGATAGTCAATGGATTTTCAAGTGTTCCCTCTAATCTCATTGAACCGGACACCGGCATCACCTCAATTATTACTAATAGAATGATAGTTGGTTCTTTTATCCAAGGTATAATTACGCTGCTGTGGATAGGCATTGCTACTATATTTGTAGGTTCGCTGCTTAGCAACTGGTTCAAAGGCAGTATTAAGGCCATGTCAGATATCCTCAGACTAGTAGTCCTAGCGTTGCTTTACATACCAGTCCTTCAGTTCACTTCAATTCTTACCGAGAGAGCAAATCCCTTTAGTCTAATATCATCTATCCTGATTGGGTTGGCAGTTACGCTCGTAGCAGCTACATTCTTGTTTCAGTACTTTAGAAATAGAAAAGGCGGAGAGGTCCTAAAGCACTGAGCCAAATAGTCCTAAATTAGGTCCCAAACAATAAAATCGCAGATGAGGCTTTCGCTAATTTGGATAGACCCCCATGCAGACAATTGAGAACGGGAAGGCATTTGCTGAGACTCTTCTACAACTGAGTGGGTTATATCAATATTATGAGAGGAAACTCCAATCACACATTCTGCACAATCCGTTACCAAATCACGTTGCAATTATTCTAGACGGAAATAGGCGGTGGGCGAGATTAAATCTCCTAAATGCTGATGAAGGACATTTTGTGGGTGCGGATAAGGCTGAAGAGCTTCTCAACTGGATCCATGATATTGGAATTCGAATTACGACCCTCTATATACTCTCCACTGAAAACCTCAGTAGAAATGATGAAGAGGTAAATAACATTTACGACCTCCTGTGTTTGAAATTGCAAAGGCTTTACAACGACTCGCGTATTCATAAAAGAAAGATGAAGATAAAGGCTATAGGAAACGTAGAATTAGTGCCTCCTAAGCTACAAAAGATACTATGCGAGTTAGAAAAAGCAACCTCTGAGTATGACTCGATGTTCTTGAATATAGCAGTGGCTTATGGTGGGCAAAAGGAACTTGTTGACGCAATTAGGCGAATCGCTGGAATGGCCGTCGCTGGCGATATTAGGGTGGAGGATATCAACGAGAAAACCATCGAATCCTGTCTCTATACTTCTCATCTACCACAACCGGAGCCTGATCTGGTTCTACGTACATCAGGGGAAAAGCGTCTCAGCGGCTTTCTATTATGGCAGAGCGCCTATAGCGAGATTGTATTCATGGATGTTTTCTGGCCTCAATTTAGGAAAATTGACTTTATGAGAGCAATAAGAATTTATCAGAACAGAGTAAGAAAATATGGGCTTTAAGAAATTAAATTATTTGGATCGTGCTGTGGGATACGATCAGATACTCGAACACCAGTGTGGCCCCGAGTTACCCAATAAAGGTTATCGTAGACATAGGATGAAATTGCTCCATTGGTGTAATAATCAAAGTCACGTTTACAGGCTGAGACTGGTTGTTTGATGTGCAATAACGTTCTGAAAAAATGATCAAGGAGCATTCAGCAGGAGCGGTTCTTTATGGACACTTCGTAAATGATGAAACTAAGTTCTTGTTGCTACACTATGCTTCAGGCCATTGGGATTTTCCAAAAGGAAATGTGGAAGCAGGAGAGACGGAAGTAGAAACTGTCAAAAGGGAAATCTTCGAGGAGACTGGGATTACAGACATAAGATTCGCAGAAGGATTCGTCCAACCGATATTTTATAGTTATAAACGAGATGGGGGCCTAGTACGAAAGAATGTCACTTTCTACCTTGCCCAAACACCAACCAGAAGTGTTATACTCTCAAATGAACATCAGGATTTTCTGTGGGCCGACTATCTTTCAGCTTTAACGACTCTGACATACCGATCGGCAAAAGAAATTCTCATTTCAGCGAACGAATTTCTCAAGGACAGACAGACAATATGATCATGGTCCTAACGATTTCTTACCCTATCATTAAGCAAACCCAATAGCTTCAATGGCTCAGCACTCTGGATTATGCTTCTGCCAACGATGAAATAATCTGCCCCATACTTCGAGGCTTCCGATATACTCCCACCCTGCAGCCCTATACCGGGAGAAAAAATCGGTGCTGGCTTTGCTGATACGATTTCCTTTATGATATTGGGCTTCGTAGCTCCTACTACTATTCCATCTACGCTTGCCTCTTTTGCATACCGTAAAAGTATTCTATATAGCGGCACTTTTCTATTTTCATCCTTTTCAGTTTTATCACAAACCTGCATTCCATATGTTTGAGAAGCGCCAGGATGGCTCATGTAGACTATCGCCAAAATCCCGGCTCCTAAGGAGTGGGCTTTTTTCGCTAAATTAATTGTCTCCAATCTACCGATAATGGGATTGGCTATTACTGCGTCAAAACCCTCGTCAATTAGATATTCTAGGGCTGTCTCATTGGTAGAAGGAATATCATTCAGCTTAATGTCAGCTATAACTTGTATGCCATATGAATGGCACATTTGAATAATCCTGGATATTTCATTTTGGCTTAGAGGTATGATTACGTGAAGGTTAAATTTGATAGCGCAAATGCCAGCTTCGAGGAGCCCGATAGTTTCATACAGATATTTGGTCAAGTCATTTTTTCGGATGGGATCGAGGGCCAAAATAATGTTGCTTTTCTTTCTCTTGGAAGATTTCCAAATTCGAGAAGAGAAATCATCACCTGAACTCAAGTGATCTCACTAATGGGTGCGGTTTCGCAAGTCGTATCAACTTGAGATATATATATCCATGCTCATCAATCCTATTGTAAAACGAGGTAGCTTCTGATTTCTGGCTTGAATATCTTAGGAAAGATGCCGCTGGACAATCATCCAGAACCACATAATAGAAATAAGAAATGGTGTCGCTCTCACTTACGTTCATAGGCGCTCCTATGATATACTTTATCTGATTTTCGATTTTTTGTTCAAATACCAACAAGGGCAAAGGGGGCTCTTCATAGATTGTCTTGTAGGCGCACACTTTGGCCAAACTTGAAAGATCCACTAGTCTGATGGCAATATACTCGAAAATAGAATTGACCTTGCTTGATCTCGAAAAGCTTTTTGGGGATCTATCGATCTTTACGATAGGAGAATAGACAAAAGTGGGATTTGATACATAGTCGACTAAGGTTACCTCTTCCATTTCGCCTACAATTCGGTAGGCTAAATACTCTCCGACTCTACCAAACTCATTTTTGACAAAGAAAATGACAGGTCTCCCATTTACGAAATCGACTTGAACTGCAAAGGCTGGAGCTCCATTCAATGAAAGGGCAAAGGACGGAAGGGGTACACGTTCCAAAGCACAAACAAGCCTGCCAAAGTCCCTCAACCCAGAAAGCTCAACATACCATGGTGATTTTATCCGCAATTTCAAATAGATTCGTCGGAGATCCTATTAAAAGCATGTGAAAAGAAATACGATGCTTCTATGCTTGATTGAAATTGACAAAAGAGTTTGGCTCTAGTTATTCGAACAAGCTGCCTTTCGACAAAATGACACGACGAAATTTAGGACATAGGGTATTATCTGCTGATCCGAGGATGAAAATGTTAGAAATGTTATGAGTATTAAACGTCTCCTCTCATTCCAATAAATCATTGCCAGATCTGCATGACGATATAGCTGTCCTGAAAAAGATCACTTGCGAGATACGAGATTACAACACAAATTCATCAGGCAAATCTTGAAAACCCCGGGAGCCTGGCCCCCCAATAATGGACACTTGAGATTAGCTCCGGCTAGATTTAGAATGAACTAGTATCTGAGATCTATTATGTCTTCCAATTCTTGCCCGGTTCCAATTATTGCAACTTTTAGACATATCTCTTCCTCTATCTTTTTAACAAACTTTTTAGCCTCACCGGACAGAGAACTGAACTCCCTTTTCCCGAAGTCAGAAGGAAAAACAACATCTAGTTTTGTTAGGGCTACCTGTGTCGCGCTGTTCAACATCACCGAACGCCTGGCCAACTCAAAATTAAATGGTGAAGCTCTTCTCAACCGTCCCGTTACGCTACCAAATTCAGTCCATCCTTTTGATGTGGTTTCTTCTTGTTCCAGTTCCCCTTCGAGGGGACCTGATCCCACTCTTGTGACATATGCCTTGTACACTACCAATACATCGTTGACTTTTTTTGGTCCAATTCCAACATCAGAACAAATAGCAGATGCCGTCACATCCTTTGAGGTCACGTAAGGATAGGTTCCATGGTAAAGAGAAAGGAAAGTGCCTTGCGTACCTTCAACTAGAACGGTCTCATCACTATCTATTGAACAGTTCACGGTATTAGATATGTCTTGTAAATATTCTGATAGCTCGATTGAATCCCTTGCAAGAGTAGCTCTGCGCAAAGCTCTGTCAGCGTTTGCAGGCCCTGTTCCCGTTTCAGTAGTTCCTATCTTTTTTAGATTTGGATCGGAGGCATCATTGTCAATGTGAATTCTATCTATTATGCCACACTGAGGGTCAACAAATGTCCTATCGCTTGTACTGAAATTTTTGATTTCTTGAAGGAGGACCTCCACGTTAATTAGAACTCCTGGACCGATCATAAGTCTGGTTTGATCGTTTATCAACGCACTTGGTAGCATTCTAGTTTTGTGTTCTTTTCCATGGAACATGACCGTATGCCCCGCGTTGGGTCCCACGCCGCCTCGAACTGCTATATCGGCTTTATCTTTCATAGCCAAATATGCAACAATTTTCCCTTTTCCTTCATCACCAAAGAATCCACCTACGATTACTGTGCAGGGCATCCTTCTCATAGATAGGATCTCAGATATTTTAAGCAAATGGGTCAAAATATCATTTTATATCTGACAATCTATATTTCATAATTACCAAAATATGCCTGATGAATTGCAGCAATACCATACAGAGAATATTATTCTAATATTGTCGAAGCTTCCTGAATTCTTACGTGAGTCGATGATGAGAAGCAGGTTGCAGGATCTCTGTGCCAAAGATTCGAAAATGAAAGAAGATTTCATCGACTCGATACTGGGCGATCTATCCTTAGTAGAAAAGGATTCCTTGAAAAAGGTAATTCGAACCTGGCTAGGAGAAGTGTCAAAGCTGCAAGGCAATGAAATCTCGACTATATTTCTTGCATTTGTAAATAAATTTGAAAAGGATCCGTCTTTGTGCGAAGATGATCACTTTGCGAGTCTTTTTGAAGCGTATTTATCTTTGGAAGAAAATCAAAGGATTGTCCTTCGAGATTGTCTTTTTGAAGCGCTATTTAATCAACCTCGAGGTAGACAGATAATACTCACGTTGCCCAAAAAGGTACGTTCGGCACTATACTTGCGATAAGTTGTCTCGTGCCCCGGTGTCAGGATTCTTTTGTAATTCCTCTGGTTTCTCCAATCCAAAGAACATTCTCTCATGCTTGCGTAACGCCTTCCTATGTTCGGGAAGTGACATATCTAGCCTTAGTTCGTTAATTACCATCACGGAATAGGTGGTCCATTCAGACCAACAAGCCTGACATGAAGGATACTTCTGTGATATCTGGTCTGTGATAGAAGAATCGTCAAAATCTTTCCCACATTTTATGCAGGTTTTGGACATCAACCAAATTCAAGCTATCGAATATTTGATTGTTTGTTACTTGCCAAAAGTTGACTTTATATGAATATTCGTGGGATTTTCTTTTAGTTGCTTATTTGCAAATGTAATAAAACCACTACATTCGCTTATTCCGGTAGCTATGAAATTTCATGATATGAGTTCGCATTTGTTCCATCCCAAAATATTCTTGACCACAGGAATTGCATTTATACGATTGACCATCCCCATGTACGACCTGCTGATGCTGCATAAACTCTTCGATTTTTCTGAAGGATCTCCCACACTCCTCGCACTTATTTTTTTTAAAAAGCAAATATGTAGTCTGCAGACTCCTCTTGTATTTGGTACTGACAATTCATGGATAATTCCAAATTGGTTGATATTTCAAGAATTCCGCCCATAATTTAATCTCATAATCCTTTAATAAAAGGGCATTGTTACCTTATTGACCTCACCTATGAAGAAGATAGAGGCAGTCATGCCGCATGCAAGTTTGGAACTTGTGCTTCTGGCGTTAAAGGATATGGGATTGGGTGGCCTCACATATTACGAATCCAAGGGTAGAGGTCAGAACCCACGTCCGATATTACACTCTGGGAGAGGCACGTCCACCTACATCCCTGAATTCAACCTCAACGCTACACTTGTTCTCGTTGCTCGAGACTCGGCAGTTGAAGGTATTCTCAACGCTATTCTAGAGAATTCTAGTACTGGATTCAAAGGGGAAGGAAAAATATTCGTTTACGATCTGGATGATGCGGTAGACATAGGATCAAGATCCAGAGGTGAAGCGGCTATATGATCAGCCATCTTCATTAGATTGAAGCTCTGTAGTAGATACATCTCGACCTGAATGTTCAGATTGACGCTATGCGGGTTTCAGTAGGCTTCGATTTCGGTCAGCATTAAACTTACAATTAGCGGTGAGTACACTAATTGTATTCTAACTGAAGGAAGTGATTTCAGATTTATTCGATTCTTACTTTACATAGGTTTGATTTGGTAATAATAGATTGTCAAATTTCAAGTAGTCCTCGAGAAGTGGGCGAAGCGTATAAAAGAAATAACTCTAAGTTTGTTCTAGCCCTTCGCTCGTACTACCTTAATTCGCTCCAGCACTTTCCAGTATTCCACTTCGCCTCCCTGCCTAATTTTGTCTTTCATTTCGTCATCAGCGGCTTCGGTCTCGAATACTTCAAAGGTTTCAAGGTCCATAATTTGTAGCGTTTGGCCAGACATTGATATGATTTGGCCACTCCGTTTGTCAATAAGTGGTACATCAACGTTAGCAGAGACCGGAGAAACCATACTATGTTTAGAGCCATCGAAAACGCCGATCGCTGAGATTCGAGCCTTAGCTGACCCGTGCTTTCCAGGTTTACTATGGTCATATGATACAATTCTGCAAGGTTCATTGTCGATTATTATATAGGATCCCACCTTCAGGCTACCTAATTCCATTGGCTTGCTCAATGTCGATCAGGTATCAGGAACTTGGAGGGCTATATTTAATATTTCTACCTAATCTACTTGAATTCTTCTAGAATGGAAAAACTAAACAGGTTAGAGAGGGACATTCCCTTTCTTATTGCGTCTCTTCTAGTCTTCTCACAATATCGTTGATCGCTCTGATGAGTGCGACCACCGTCTACCTCAAGAATCAATAGATTTTTTGAATATGGAAAGCTGAACTTAGGTTTCATTGAACAGGATACCGTCATTTCGGCCAGTGCAGCTTTTGTAACTCTGTCTCTTTTGGCGATCGAAGTGGCTAAGTCGATTAACTCCTTCTGTCCATATGAGTACCTCATGAAATAGATAGAGACATAGTTAAGTCGCTCACATAATCTTTCGAAGAGAGTAGTCGTTATCTTAAACTCGAATACATGCCTCTCATACGTGGATACTATTTCTGTCGTTTCCTCTTTGTCGTGATGACCTAGATTGGGTATCAAGATATAATGATTGGCTCGGCCAGGGAAATAAAGTCTGGTTTCTTCCGTAAACGTTGCAGTCACAAAGTAAACACTCTTTAGTCTCTCGGAGCTCTTCCATTTTTCCAGCGCCATAGCAAGGTTCGCATGATGTGGAATACAAAGGTAACTCTGATCACTATCTCTCTGGTGCTCCAACCCAGAGTTTTTAATTGTAGAAAGTATTTATATGCTACGATGTTTTGTTACTTCGTTTTGGAACTTTAGGTCAGGAAAGACAACATGAACAAGAAAAATTGTTATCTAGTTGGTTTGGCCTTTTGTGGAAGTTGCAATAGTCCATTTGTACGAATCGGTTCCTGGAAGTGTCGAACTATAGAAAGGGAGAAGACATGAACATAGGAGCATAAAAAAGGCATCAATAGGATTGCTATATGTAGTCTTAACAGCCGCCATTAGAACTGACCAAAGTGGGGCATTAATCCCCAACCTTTTTACTTGAGTAGAAATTTGTCTGTGGCCATTCCGTGACCTCAAGACTTGGGATGCGAAGTCCCTCAATGTAGATGGTGGTGTGAAATAGACCATTGCTTTTTCTCTGTAAAGGATCTGATAGCCCATTTCTAGAATTCTGCACTGCAGATACAAATCAATTGCGATCGTTTTCTCAGGAATAGTTATCTTCTTTGCTATGTCAGTACGTATTGAAAGTGATCTTCCCATAACAGTATATTGAGAAACTCCGCACTGTCTGATAGATTCTAGCCAACTTGAAATGAATGAAGCCGCTCTTGCGGCCGATGAACTTGGATTGGAGCAAATTGGATTAGATGCACACAATCCTATCTTGTTGTTGTCCATGCATGAGACAAGTTCACTTATGCAATCTTTAAGCGGCGAAACATCGGCGTCAAATAACACTATGATGTCACCAGAGGCTAATGAGAAAATTTCATTCCAGGCTGATGCGGCTCCTCCTCTTTCATCACGATGCACTAGACGTATCGTCAGATATGGGCGTTGAGACATAAATGACTTTAGGATCTCAGGTGTCGAATCAGAAGAATGATCACAAATTATAATTTCAGAAATCTGAGCCCCTTCGTTGCTGAGGGTACTTTCATACACTGCATTAATCAGCGGTATGATTTTTGCTCCTTCATTGTAAGATGGTATTCCTATCGTAAGTCTAAGCATGATTTCCCCTCGAGGGGGGCAATGAAGTCTTGCATATTTAACATTTTGCACGCAGATGCGATAAGCGTTCAGACGAGATAACCAAGCTGATTCTGACTCCAATATTCACTTTTTATACCTTTTTTTGTTTAGCATTATTATAATGACTTTCGCACAATATAGGGCTCGGAATGATATGATATTATAGAAGAAGGATGAAATTCTTTAGCTAAGTGTCCATAACGGTCTCAGACCTAATCATTCCTATATTAGTATATCCGGGGAGCATGAAACATCTTGTTTTCGACATTCAAAAAAGTGGTCCGATTCTAACTTCCTCAGATGACGAAATCTGTTTGCCTGTTACTGATTTGGTCAATATTGGAATTACCGATGTCCTTCTATTCGGACTGCCCTATAGAAGGGATGAATGTGGAACCTCGGCAGCAGACAATTCAGGAGCAGTCCAAATTGCTGCTAAAGAGATAAAACGAGACTTTGGGTCGAGTGTAAATGTCATTACTGATGTCTGCGTATGTCAATACAATTTTTCGGGACATTGCGGAATATCTGATAACAATTATGGTAGAATCGATAATTTCAGATCACTCGATCTGCTTCAAGAAATAGCGATTAGTCATGCTAGGAGTGGAGCAGACTTCGTTGCACCATCTTCTATGATGGACGGGCAGGTAGAATCGATTAGGCAGGCTCTTGATTCTTGTGGTTTTGGAGCTGTGAAAATAATGTCCTACTCTGCAAAACACGCGTCCTCGTTGTATGGTCCGTTCAGGTCTGTTGCTTTCTCTAGTAGTAAATCTCACGATCTGGCATTTGGCAAATCAGCGTATCAATTGCCATATTCTAACAGAAGGGAAGCCATCCGAGAAATTGAACAGGATATCAGCGAAGGCGCTAACATGGTGATGATCAAACCAACTTTATGGTATTTGGATTTAGTGTACGAAGTCAAGAAAATGATCGACGTGCCTTTGGTGGTTCAATTGGTTTCCGGAGAATATTTAATGCTTCGGAAGGGGGAGAGAATAGGAGGGAACAACCCAGGCAGATTTGACAAGTTGATTGAATCGTTGATCTCAGTCAGGCGAGCGGGATCAGATAGGGTGATTACATATGCTACGATGGATTTTCTTAGACAAGTCACCAAACAGCTTTCTTAAAATCATGTCTTAATCTGAATCGGGTCCCCGGCCGAACCACAGACATTCGTTGTAGTTGCGAAGGACGGATGGCAGAACAAAGCGGCATCACAATTATATATCATGAGCTTCACGATCGGATCATCCCGCGGTAGCTCAGCCTGGTAGAGCTTTCGGCTGTAGATGTCGGCAAATGTTGGTGCTGACCGCGTGAAGCAGCCTATCGGGCTAACATATTAGCAGTAACCGAAGAGTCGCAGGCTCAATCAATAATGCTTAATCGCATTTTGGAGCAAATCCTGCCCGCGGGATACAGTTCCAAATCTTAGGGATAGTCTGAAGGTCCATGATACTCATTTAGAAATTGGGATGTACTTTGATCGAAATTGGACTAGCTCAAAATCGAGCTTTAACCCCTGAGTGTACGATCTGGAGCAATCCCGCCACCTAGAACAGTCTCAAGGACATTCATTTTAACCATGGCACGATCCCTGAGGCTCCTTAATGTCCCAGATATATCCAATACCACCGCTGAATGCCCGGTATCGGTTAGCGCTAGCGCACACAGAACCTCTTCTAAATACTCTGACCTACATCGGATCACATGTAAGTCTGGTCCAATCTTGTCTATTAATTTTAGAAAGGCTTTTTGAGTGATGACGTGACCGTACATGCTTATCACCCTATCTCTTGTGATTGATAATAGCTCCTCGGGAGAGGAACGGCACAATACTACGAGGTATCGGCGTTTGTTTCTTCTCTTAAGTGTCACAGGTATAACATCTCATACTGATCTTATGTTCTAACCAATTATTCAAACTATCCCAATATGTCTTAGGTTTAACATCACACAATTCAAGCAGAGCGTCAAAGCATCTTCCCGATACCATTTCGAAGATCGATGAAGCGCCACTGGTTAGAACTAACTGGTTACCGTACCTCTCGGTGAAATTGTGAATTGATTTAATAAGGGATATATTTTTTGCAAGTTTTTGACCGTCAGCTGAACGTAATTTGCGAACAGCAATCTCAATGCCTAATTTCTTTGTTGGAGTATTCCTTAGTCTTTCATAAAACCGCTGATCAATTGCCGTTATCTCCACAAGATCCACGTCTTTAGAGACCAAGTCGTCGTAATTGTCAGAAACAACCAGATAAGGAAATTTGGTAGAGGTTAAAGGTTTCCTCTTCAAAAGACATATGACACCGGTCTCTCCATCAGCACTGTCTCTACTACCAGTATTATATTCAATACCTATCGTCTTCAACCCGAGCAGATCCTTAAACCTTAAAGCGGGCTGAATATCGCCCATCCGCACGTGGAGATCTAATCGTTCTAATCTAAAAGCCTCCTATATTCTTGGATGTAATCTTGCTTAATCCTACTAAAAAATAGCTTCGGTTTGAATTTTATTTTAATGGAATCGACGTCTGATAGCTCAATTTTGCGCTCGCAAATCTTTTGCTTGTCCAGACGTAAATGCAGAATTCCTTTATCATCAATGTACGTGCCCAATGAAAAGAGCATTTTCTTCCGATCATAGGGTTCAAGTGAGCTGAGAATGTTAGTTGCTACATTCCTGGCGAGTTCTCCCTCTAGCTTACCCTTAACCATATCAATTTGATTCCGCCAATGACCGAGGAGCTTCTCAACCTCAAATCCCTCCTTGTCAGCATTCATAAAAGATGATACCAAATTGAGTACTCGCTCTCTATCCTCGGTTGCGTGGATTAAAAAGCTGATTTCTAAGGCAACTATCTCAAATGATTTTAATTTTTGATTTTGCATCTAGATAGCAGTCTGCGGATCATATGGTGGTGGTACAAGAATCACATAGAAACTCGAATTCTAACCATTACCAAAATATGCAAATTTCCTCTAATTTTGTGAGGATGATCCTACTGGTACTTCCTCTGTCCTACTGGTACTTCCTCTGTGGTTGGTGATTCTACTGGTGCTTCCTCTGTGGTTGGTGATTCTACTGGTGCTTCCTCTGTGGTTGGTGATTCTACTGGTACTTCCTCTGTGGTTGGTGATTCTACTGGTGCTTCCTCTGTGGTTGGTGATTCTACTGGTGCTTCCTCTGTGGTTGGTGATTCGACAGTCGTGGGAGACGATATTAATTTAGTTTTCTTGATGCCTATATGCCTAAGCGGAGTCAATTTCTTCGCAACTTCCAATAGGTCATTGTTTAAATTTCCTAGGGGGACTTCCTTTATGAATTCATCAACAGTAAGTTTAGGTAGCCGCTCTCGCAAGAATTGACGACAAAGGACTCTTATCTGATGTTTCTTTTCGGTATTTATTCGCCTCTGACTAAACGCGACAAGAGATACCCGGAAAACGTATCCGTCCACGGTTTTGTATTCATCCACGTAACTTACCATCGAACTTCCCCTCCTCATTAGGCTTCTGAGAAACTCTTTGGCGTATTCGTGCCCTTTGAAAATTGTTGATGCAGTACCGTTAACGATATTTACTATCTGTACGAATACCTTAGTCTGATGCTGTATAGGGTCCTGCTTTAAGATATCATACATCGTATTTTCAATCACTCGCCCGCGAGCACTATTAATATCACTGACAGGCACATAATTTATTACACTTCCACCTAAAGCAGCAGGTGCATTAACCATAATCCACTGCTTATCCTTCCACTTGTCACGAACCCTACCGCCTCGTTTGGAACCCTTGGGCATCT
>JAATVR010000181.1 GCA_014523665.1 Nitrososphaerales archaeon TH526 | reverse complement strand
CTGACTGTTACAGTCATGTCTAAACAAGATGAGATTTGGATCCGCGTACAAAAAAATCCTCAAAGTGATCGTCTTTACAAGACTTAGAAAATCGTTGTCTTTTAACTTGAACTGAACTGTTCATAATACTATTTCGATAATTTACTTTGTTCCATTTTTATGTTCCTATCTCTAGGGATTAACTGAATGCCATCTAGCTTATACCTCTGCTATTCTTTGTCATTGTTGATGCAATAAACTGCATCAACGGCAATGGATTACGTTTAGTAGCCAATTAATATGCAACACACGAACTGACAGGCAGATTAGAGAGAATCGATATCATAATAAAAGTTCTATTTTGCTAAGCGTATAGCAAAACCAGCACGGAAGGACAAGATTGTAACATACAAGAGGATCGTTAATACGATCGAATAGAGTAACATTGTTCGGTCAGGACTTTGAGATTCTACACGTCAAAGATAATCTATTATAGACCTCTCGGCGTACAAGATATATTCCAGTGTCATTCCCCTTTAACTGCAACATAATTGTGCAAGAATTGTAGTGAGCTAGGATGGTGTTGAGAATTGTTGACGTAAAAAATGTACAGTTAGATGTTAGAAAATTTAGGAAGGCACATGCAACCTTTTCAGATGATATCATAAAAAAAACAGGTGATATCATAACGGCAGTACAAAAGACTGGGGATAGGGCACTTTTAAAGTATACCCAAGAATTTGAAGGCGTAGAACTGAAAACTCTCAGAGTCACTGAAGATGAAATAAAATCTGCATTCAAAAAGGTCACCTCTATGCAGTTAAGATCGATACATGCAATGAGTCAGAGATTGATTAAATTCGAGACAATTCTGCTTAATCATTTGAGTGATATCGAATCACGATTTGACCGAGTGAAACTTACAAGACTACTTAGACCTATTGAAAGTGTTGGTTGCTACGTGCCAGGAGGAAAGGCTAGATACCCTAGTACCTTGCTGATGTGCTGTACTCCAGCAAATGTTGCCGGAGTGGAAAGATTAGTTGTGCTTACTCCTCCTCGGAAGGACGGGAGTATTGATCCTCTGACTCTGGTGGCTGCTGATATCTGCGGGGTCCAAGAAATTTATAAAGTTGGAGGAGCTCATGGAATAGCAGCACTCGCGTTCGGAACAAAGAGCATTAGGAAGGTTGACAAGATTGTGGGACCTGGCGGCATTTTTGTAACCACTGCCAAAAATATGGTATCCAACAAGGTTGCAATAGATATGATCGCCGGTCCTACAGAATTATTGATATTCGCTGATTCAAGATCTCATCCCCGACTCGTGGCACTTGATCTAATCTCTCAATCTGAGCACAGTAACGACACACTCTGTGGTATGGTTACTACATCTAGACGTATGGCGATACGAGTTAAAGAAGAGATTAATATGTTGATCAGAAGTAAAGAGGGTGTCCGAAGACGCGAAATAGTCACGCAAAGTCTCAATGAGAATGGTTTTATTGCAGTATGCAAACGAGAATCTGCTGCTATCGATTTCATAAATGAATTCGCACCTGAACATTTAGAGGTTATGACTGTTAACGCAAGTTCAGTAGTTCAAAAAATAAGATCTGCAGGTCTCATTCTTATAGGAGACTACACTCCATCGGCAGCAAGTGACTATTGCATAGGTTCAAACCATGTATTACCTACCTTGGGATTTGCGAAGTCTCGAGCTGGATTATCTGTCTTGGACTTTCTAAAGATGATAAGTTGTATCGAATTAAACGGAAGAGATCTAAGAAAGATTGAATCCTGCGTCAGGGAAATCACGACTGCAGAGGGATTATTTAATCATTACAAAGCGGTAGAAGGAAGGTTTTTGAAATGACCTCTGAATGGCTCTCAAAAAGACTGCTGGAACTGTCCAGACTTGATGTGTATATAAAACCTCCAATTCATGACAGAGTTATAAAAATGGATGCTAATGAGAATCTTGCTTTGGCTCCACAGTTCCTTAATGATATTGTGTCTAAGGCAGTCTCCGCGTCTGATTTGAGATTTTATCCCGCAGAAGAATTAGAGAGATTCTATGAGCAGTTATCACAGTATTTGAACGTAAACAGGAAGCATATTGCTGTTAGCAGTGGTTCAGATCAAATCATAGAATCTTTGTTATCAACCATAGGAAAACGGACCAATGTTACTATTTTTGAACCCACTTTCTCATATTTCATAAACCGATGTAAATTGCATGGCATACCGATAGAAAGTATTCCTTTGAATGAGACAGATAATAGCATTCCGTATTCAAGATTCATGAACAGTGCAAAAAAATCAAATATTGTCTATATTTGTTCTCCAAATAATCCTACAGGAAATCAGTTTGACAGAGAGACCATGCTAGACATTGTTGAATCGCTTAATGACCAATTAATAATAATTGATGAAGCGTATGTTGAATTTGGGAAATATAGTCTCTCACAATTCGTGACCAAATATGATAATCTGGTCGTTCTTCGAACTATGTCAAAAGCGTTTGGATTAGCTGGTGCTAGAATAGGGTATTTGATCTCCCAAGAGAATCTTGCGGAGATTTTTAGAACACAGATTCAATCCCCTTATCCAATTAATAGCCTATCACTAGCTGTAGCCACATCAGCTTTATCCTCATATCAGTATTTTTTTGATACAATTCAGTTAATTAGGCAACAAAGAGATAAATTGTTTCTAAGCCTTAGTAAAATACAAGGAATTAAACCTTTCCGATCAGATGCAAATTTTGTCTTTTTTGAATCATTTGATTTATACGACTCGATTCAAGAAGGGCTAAGTCATGAATTGATATCAATTAAGGCTTTGGGTGATTTTTGTAGATATAGGGGGTGCTTTAGGGTTACAGTGGGTACTGAAGAAATGAATGATAGGTTCATCGGCTCAATTGGCAATATTTTGTCAAAGGATGGATAATCTGTCTCAATCATCAAGTTTCATTAATGGAGGGCACGCAAGTTATTCAAAAAGAATATAGATGCAATCCTCTTTGATGTGGACGGAGTTCTGATAGACACTAGACTTTCGTACAACCTTGCTATCAAAAAAACAGTCAAACAAGTTCACGACATATTGAGTAATGCCAAGACATTCCAGTCAGTATCAGATAATATCCTTCTTAGGATGCGTAGAACTGGTGGTTTTAATAATGATACTGATACCACTTATGCTCTGATTCTCACTTCACTCGTAAGTCAGATCACGAGGACGAAAGAACTGGAAAGCCTTCTTAATGATGTAACCAATAATATTGATGTAAGAGGGATAGTTTCTGTAGAAAGGTATCTATCGGCAGCTTATTCTAGAGCTACAGTAGAGAAAATAAAACGCAAGTTGAATTATCCTGGGCCTATTGGCAGAAGTATTGTGACAACAATTTTTGATGAAGTTTTTTACGGAACAGAGTTATTTAAACAAAGATACGGTAATAATCCTCAATACTATTTTGGTGACGGTCTAATCAATAATGAAAAGGTTGTGATGACCAGAGATACTACAAGATTCTTATCCAATAGATTCAACAATAATATTGGAGTTGTTTCAGGAAGGAGTAAATTGGCGTTTGAGTACACTCTTAAACGGAAATTATCAACTTTCAACAAAGAAGCATGCATATTTTTGGAAGACGAACCTAGAAATAATGCAAAACCTAATCCGTACGGAATCAATAGGGCCATGAAACAAATGCACGCAAAGCATGTTATATACGTAGGTGATTCTGTAGAGGATATAATTATGGTAGCAAAGGCGAAAGAGGAGATGGGCCTTGAAGTTGAATTCATTGGAGTGTATGGATCGAGTGCTAAACCTATGGAAACTCGGAATGCTCTTAAGCAAAAGGGTGCAGGCTTAGTATTATGGAACGTCAATAAACTGCCCAATATATTAAATAAAGTAATGTGAATACTTGAGTGCATTTGATTAAGAAAAGTGAGCATGAAAGGATTGGTGAAACTGCACGCTCCACAAACGAAACGAAGATCAAAGTTAGAGTCAATTTAGACGGATCAGGAAAAGCTAAAATCTCAACTGGATTGCCATTTATTAATCATTTAATAGAATCTCTCGCAAAACATAGTATGGTGGATATTAATGTACTTGCCAATTCAAATGATAATATTGTGCACCACTTGATCGAGGACACGGCTATCTCTCTATCCCGCGCTCTTGACAAGGCGCTAAGCGACAGGGAGCACATCATTAGATTTGGGTATGCGATCGTCCCGATGGACGATTCTCTGACGATCGTTTCTATTGACCTTGTTAGGAGGCAATATAGCAAAATTTCCCTCTCGCTCATCAACCATGAGATTGAGAGAATTTGCAAGGAAGACATAGAGCATTTTGTTCGATCTCTTGTGGAGAACTTAAACGCATGCGTTCATATTGATGTTAAGTATGGAGAAAATGATCATCACAAGGTTGAATCCGTGATTAAAGCCTTTGCGATCGCATTACGCATGGCTGTAAATTATGATCCTAGGAGTCAGGGCGTTGCCAGTACTAAAGGAGAGATGTAATGACCAGATTGGCTATTTTCGATTATGGTGCTGGTAATCTATTTAGTTTAGAATCCTCTATACGGAAAAATGGAGCTAAGCAAGTGTCAATAATAAGAGACATGGATACGTTAGATGAATTTGATGGTCTGGTACTTCCTGGAGTCGGGAATTTCGATCCTGCAATAATGTCTCTTGAACCCTTTAGAAGAACATTAGAAAAAGAATCTGTGGGGGGAATGCCAATTCTTGGAATATGCTTAGGAATGGAAATGTTTCTGGAGAAAAGTGAAGAAGGCAAGTTGGATGGACTCAAATTGTTAGAAGGTTACGTTCAGCTGCTTGACAAGAAACAGGTAAAGGTTCCACATATTGGTTGGAACAACCTGAATATTACGAATAAGAGCAGCAAATTACTCAGTGGCGTGCATGACGGATCATGGGTATATTTTGTTCATTCATATAGAATCGTTTCACAAGAAAAAGAGATGACTATGGCAACCACTGAATATGGAATTGAATTCCCTGTAGTTATAGAGAAAGGAAATCTTTATGGGACTCAGTTCCATCCAGAAAAATCAGGTGCAATAGGCGAGAAGATAATTAAGAATTTCATAGGAGAGTGCATTAAAAGTAGATGATGGTTATTTCCGCAATTGATTTGCTAGACGGGAAAGTTGTAAGATTAGTGAAAGGGGATCCTGACAATAAGACCATTTATAGCGACGATCCTGTTAAAGTAGCTGAGAGGTGGGCTGCTGAGGGGGCAGAAATGCTGCACGTAGTTGATTTGGATGCAGCTTTGCAGACGGGGACTAACAATCGGAAAATGATATATGAAATTGCAGCATCTATCCAGATACCGGTTCAAGCAGCTGGAGGAATCAGATCAGTTGAGATTATTAATGAAATGCTGAAAAATGTGAACAAAATCGTTCTGGGGACGATTGCTTTTCAGGATCCAGCTCTTATAGGAAAGATGATCAAGAAAAAGAAAGAAAGGATTGTACTTGCCGTAGATCATCGGGGTGGAACGGTGGTAGTGAATGGGTGGAAAGAAAAGACGAATTTCTCGATTCAGAATGCCATTTATGATTTTCAAGCAGTGGGCATTTCAGAATTTCTGCTGACAAGTGTTGAAAAGGATGGCACTCTTTCTGGTCCAGATTTTTCTAGTTTACGACACGCTTCGGCGTTTCCCGGCATAAAGATAATTGCAAGTGGAGGAGTATCCAGCTTGGAAGATATCTTACGAGCACGTACTGCTGGATGTTCTTCAATAATATTAGGCAAAGCACTCTATGATAGGAGAATAAGTATTGCACATGCGAGGGCGCTAGCGTAAGGATATGACACTTGCAAAAAGGATTATTCCTTGCCTAGACGTTGATGCAGGTAACGTTGTCAAGGGTGTAAACTTCTCTGATGTGAAAGTTGCAGGCGACCCGGTATTTTTTGCAAAAAAGTATACTCGAGAAGGAGCAGATGAGATAGTCTTTCTTGATATCAATGCTTCACATGAAGGGAGAGAAGCTTTAAAGACTGTCATCAGGAAAGTAGCAAGAGTTATCAACATACCATTTACCGTAGGAGGTGGTATCAGGAGCCTCCATGATGCAAGAGAAATCTTGCTGAGCGGGGCCGATAAAGTCTCAATTAATACGGCGGCGGTTAAGAATCCTGAACTTGTGACGCAATTAATGAACCTTTTTGGTAAGCAATGTGTAGTTGTTGCTATAGACGTAAAACGACATCATATTAGCCACTCAACTGAAAATAAGAGCTATTGGTTTGAAGTAAGAATATTTGGTGGCCGTGAAGGTACAGGCATTGAAGCAATAGAATGGGCAAAGAGAGTAGAGAAACTCGGAGCTGGAGAAATCCTGTTAACGAGTATTGATACAGACGGGACTGAAAATGGATACGATCTTGAATTGATTCGAGCTATCACTAGAGCAGTCCGAATTCCAGTTATAGCCTCTGGTGGATGCGGATCACAAGAACACATATTAGAGGTATTTAGAAAGACCGATGTAGAAGCTGCCTTAGCTGCCTCTATTTTTCATTATGAAAAAGCTACTGTCAATTCTGTTAAGCTGCATCTCAAAGGAAACGGAGTAAACGTCAGAATTTGAAAGCGTCAATCAATAGATACATACCACCTACTTACACGGCACGGTAAAACAAAAGGTAGCGCCTTTCCCACCTTCTGTGTTGTTTTGGACCCAAATTCTACCTTCATGTGCATATATAATACTTTTTGCTACGAACAACCCTAATCCTGTACCCTTTTCTGACCTTGTGACAAACTTTTCAAAAATCCTTGGCATGATGGCTGGATCTATACCACAACCAGTATCTGTTACTGTGACAACAGCAATCTGCCTACCCCCATTTTCTTGTTGACTTTCTTTTCTTAATGTTACTAATACATTTCCTTCATTTGTAAATTCTAAAGCATTACTTATTATATTGCGGACAACTTGTGATATCCTTTCTTTATCAGCTTCTACAACTATATTCTCATTTGGAGATTCATAAAGTACAGATATGTCTTTCCCGCTACTTGCAGAACTCCTACCTTGTCTATAGTAGTTCTGTACTATATTGAAGAGCAAATCATTCAACTTGAATTTAGCCTTTCTTAAGCTTAATCTCTGACTCTCGATTCTACTTGCATCAAGTATATTTTCTGCGAGTCTTTGGAGCCGTTCGGCATTTCTAATGATAACATCTAATGATTCTTGCTCCTTTCCTTTCATGTACTCCTTCTCGTATCTGAGAAGATGAGCTAAACCAACAATGGGTTGAATAGGTGTCCTTAGCTCGTGTGCAGCAACGTTCATGAACTCTTTTTGCATTTGATTTGCCTTTTTCGATTCCAAATTAATGACTCGTTCATTCCAAAGCAGTTCAAACATCCATCTATACAAGTCTGCACTTCTTTTATTATTTGAATAGATGGCAAAACCAATTGCTTCCAGAAAACTACCTGCTTCTGGTTTTACAAGTTCTACTCTTAGGAACTTAATGCCATCAATTATGTACAGTCCATGTTGTGAATTGCTTCCATCGATTAATTGGACATTCGGTAAGGCATTAAATATTTTTTTCTGAATCCGTCTATTCTCTTCAGATAAGGGGCAGATAATCTTTATAACAGCACCATTCTGGGACGCATTTAGCAATGAATCAATTACACCAAGTTTATCTATTCTTACCAAGGCTCTATCATTGGGAAGAAGTAATACCACCTCGTTTACTGCAGATTTTGCCAGATCGATCAGAATCTCACTTATCCTTTTAGTATCATTGATGATTTCGAAGAATTCTGCCTGTATGCCCCTTTCGATCTCTTCGATTCTCTGTTCAGCTGGTACAGACTTATCCCAAAGACTATTGAACAAGTATTGTTGCTGCTCAATAATTCCCTTGACATTACTGTAAATAATGTGTGATTGAATCGAAGGTTGAAATACTGCGTTCGAAGTTGCAATACCTATATAATCAGTGTTTCTTACAGCAAAATTTGCTTTAATCCCCTCCACATGGCGAACGACTTCGGCAAATTTCATTAACTCCTTACAATAGATTATGTTTTCACTGTTAATGTCTGTGAGGAATCTTAATCTAAAACCTGTTCGTTCATTCTTGGCATTTCCCATTAGTTTCTTGTAGATTTTAAGAACAAATGCAGGAGCATTAGAATCACCACAGGCATCTATTCTATCTTCATTAGATAAAAACTGTAATATCGTATTCATTATATTTTCTTCACCATACAATACTTCAGTCTTTCTAGAATGATTATCCTGAGAAGATACCAAGGATTTAGGAAATAATTTATGCTTGATTTATAATTAAGCATTACTGTGTTTTGAATCTACTAACATCTATGGACAATCCGTGTTTAATGACATATTGACATATTGACATATTGAGCCTTTACTGCTCTTATGATGATTTGGTATCCGAAGAGAAATTTGAAGGCTCAAACGACAGAAATAAGAATAGTTTACCTCTAAAATTCATATACTGTTGACAGTTACCCCATTCCGGTGATAGAGTGTTACCCAAATTATTGAGATACTATGCATAGGAGATGAACTACTTTCAGGATTAGTTTTAAATACCAACTCAAAATGGCTCTCT
>JAATVR010000180.1 GCA_014523665.1 Nitrososphaerales archaeon TH526 | reverse complement strand
CGGTTAACCATTCAAGTAAGGAGAATTAAGCGACTGATTGTAGTCGCCTTTTTTTTCAATTCTCCCGCCTAAGTCAGGCATGGGGAATTGAAAGCACTTACAATTGGATAAGATCAAAGATTGGCATTTGAGCATACTCTTCTCTGAAATTACGGGTTCAAACACACTAAATTGGGTAGCTAAGTTTCTGATTTTTTCATTCTGATCTGAGTGTGATCTTCATGTTAGAAGAAATTAGGTGTGAAATAGGAAATAACATAATGTCCAGATCACTTGAAGAAACTCATACGAGCTCCTATTGGGACTCCGAAGACTGTCATACGTAAAATTTACAATATTTCAGATACTTGAGAAATATTTTTCAATTAGCTGGTTACCATGCATGCATTTTCAATTTTTGATGATAGTTAGTACATGTATCCTCAATCATGGAAAATTATTGAGTGCATCGTCGTACGTTGAATGCATTGAGAACAAAATGGACATGCTTTTATAGACTAAATAATGGCATTACAAGTACATGCCAAGGATGACGAGTTTCAGAAAATGAAAAGTTGAATTCTTACTGCAACATTCAAATACACAAGCTAATCTTGTTGAGATGTTTGAAGAAATGAGAATCTACTCCTTAGGCAAGATCGAAAAGAAGCCTATTTCTAAATGGGGAAGAAGGATATGGACATAGGAAGGGATGCCGATTCAAGTTATTCATACAAAAAGCCTGCTCTATCTGCTGCGGTGGTAATAGCGGGCCCATCATCTGTTGGTTTAGCTACCAATATCTCTAAAACATTGGGTTCAAGCATAATTTATCCTGAATTGAGGGTATTTTCTGATGGCGAGAGCAAGATTCGAATTAAGGAGGAATTAAGAAATAAGGCATGCATAGTAGTCCAATCTGCATCCCCTCCACAGGTCGATAGACACATACTACAAACTCTAATGTTGCTAAAGAAATGTGCTGATGATTCTGCAAAGAATATCATTGTCGTTGTGCCCTACATGGCTTATGCGCGACAGGATAATGCATTTCTTGAGGGAGAAGTTGTATCTACCGAATTGATCGCAAGTCTGTATGGGATCTTTGGAGCTCGTAATATGGTAACGGTAGATATTCATAGTCTACGTGCACTATCATATTTTGAAGAAAGAATGAATTCGATAAATGTGTCTGCAATACCGCTACTAGCAGATTATGCAAAGTCCAGACTTAGGATGAATATGAATAATTCTATTACCGTATCTCCTGATAAAGGAGGATTTAGTAGGGCAAAGTCGTTCGCCCTTCAGCTAAATAATAAAGTCATTTGCATGAAGAAAAGAAGGGATCGCAACACGGGTGAGATAAATGTTGATTACTTATCGTCATTACATAAAGACCGAATTCGAGGACAAAATATTGCATTAATTGATGACATTGTTAGTACCGGAAATACGATAATCAAGACCGCAGAGATTTTAAAAGCAGGTGGTTGTCGAGATATAGTAGTAATGTGCTCTCATGCGTTGATGACTAAGGAGTCGACCAAACAAATTAGAGCCGCTGGGGTAGAAAAGATAGTAACAACAAATTCTGTTCCTAAATTAGCAGAAGTAGGTGCATTCGTTGAAGTAATAGATCTTAGTCCAATAATTGCTCCTGCGATATCAAAGATAATCTCTTGACACTGCAGGGAGCGGCCTAACCTTGTTTTTCCATAACAAGTTTGGCAGCTGGCTATTCATTGTATGAATTAGAGATTGCTTCAGGCTCATGAGATGACACTTTGATTTGAAGTATACGAATGTCCCAACATTTTCTCTATTTTTCTACTACATTGAGCCGCGTAATCGTTCTGATTTTTTAAGATAATTATCCCTTTATTGAGTAAGCCCGGCCATATTCACAACCGTTATGGAGGAGTCAATGCATAGAGATCGTGCCAATAAGGAGAGGGACAACTACACCCTTTTAGAGCTATTCAAGAGTTTGCGGATGTCTAAAAAGGATGGCTAATGTTTTTATTCCTTGTATTTAAGGAATACCGAGTGGGAAAATTCGATCTAGATTCCATCTTTTTTTGTTCAATCCGTTCTGTCTTCTCCACAATTGCCTTATCATTTTTCAGGCCATCCAGGACGCTATCTCGAGAAGAGAATTTGAAGTCATATGATTTTTAGGATGTCTGTCTTAATTTAGAGGATGATCTTGTCATAATACCTCTTCTAAGTAGAGTGGTGTATATACTTCTTCTCTTACATCAATTTTAAACCCAATAAAAAAAATTCAATTAATTCGCTTCGCGTCTCTCCATCTTTTCGATATTTCATTACGTCTCAAACCAGGCATAACTTAGGGAAATCAGAATTATGATTGAGCTTATTTTGTGATTAACGCCGCACGTTCAATGAGATATTTAAGGAATTCAGTGTCATCTGGCAAATAATGTGAAGCCGCTTCTAAACCTAATTTGGTTGCAATTGTATTCCGAGTCGATGCATCAACAATGATTTCAGCACTATCCACTTCTGGTAACGATTGTAAAGCATGATTGCGAGCTTTGAGCAAATCATGTTTATTTTTTGAGAAGACAACAAAGCAAGCACATTTTCCAGACTTTATTCCGGCATAACTTATTGCCTTAGAAATTTGAGTAGTACAAGAAATTCGTAATAATAAGTCAAGTTCTGGTCGATTAGCAACCGTAATCCCTCTTTTAAGAGCTTCCAACGTGATCTTTAAAACCTCGACCAAGTGCTGCGAGCCAAAAATGGCCTCAGTATTAAATCCTTGAATGTAAACATTTGCAAAACGATACCGTATCTGTTCTACTACCCTAGTTCCAGTAACGCCCTCCAATTTACCGCAATAAAAGATTGAAACGTGGAAATTTGATAACCTGAATTCAGAAGAAATATTGCTTCTATTCAACTATGTTTCATCAGAGTTCGCGTGCCATAAAAGGCATCGAAAGTGATAACTCCCAACCCTCCAATTCACGATACTCTATAATGCTCTTGACGTAAACAGCATCTTATAGTTCAGCCGCCATGCACAATGCTCACTACGGTTACCTCGTCTCCCTCTTTAGCCGATGCGTCCATCCCACCTAATATTGAGCAGTCTACACCATTTACGGCGATTACAACGTTGTCAAAGTTGAGTTTAGAAGGATCTGCGGCGCTCTTCTTGAGCAAGTCCATTATGTAGGACACCTTAACGAGAGGTTCTGTGATACGAATCAACTCCTCTCCAGTTATTTTTTTGATACCCCCCAAAAGCCGAACCGTAATCAATGTTACACGTTATCTGTCTCCTTCTCTTCCGAAGTCTCGTCCTCAATTTCAATGTCTGTGTCGGTATCAGATTCTAGAATCTTCTCTTGAACCGTCTGTTTTCGAAGGTATGAGGTAATATATCCTGCCACCCTGTTGCGAAGGACCTTAGATTTCGTAATTGCTATCTCCTGTAGTGCTTTTTTGTTATTTTCAAAGTCAGAACCAAAACGATCTGGATACTTATCCAACACTGTTGTAGATATTCTCTTTATGCGATCCATATGACAGCTGCGTGTTTAGTGAATTAATAGACTATTTTAGCCTATCTTCTGACCCAAGCCTCAGACATGATGTAATGGTAGGTAAAAATGATATTTAGCCCATCTCGAGCTCATCTAAATCAAGACGGAACGGTGGTATCGCCCACTTTCGATTCGAATCTGAATTACCCACCTCTAACTAGTTAATTTCTCTTAATCCCGGGGGTAGGTACTTTCGCTTTAATCCTTCTGCCAAACTTCTCTCTTTCTATATCATTATTAATTTTTGCAAGTACGTAGTTTCTTAGTGACCGAGCCAGATCGCTTTTTTCGTTAAGCTTAAAGGTTCTAGAATCATCTTTCTTTCCTATTTCTTCCAACAGACCTTTCTCAACCAATACGGGGACCATTTTTCGCAAAGTATCCATTGGAATACGTACGAATTGACTAATCTCGTCAAGAGTGTAGTCAAAAGGTTCATTAATTATCAGAAAATCCAAGACCTTTGCTACAGCATTCCCAAAAATATCTTCGAGTGGTCGAGCTCCCACTTTACTACTGGTGGTGGTAGATTCCAAATTGTGTATGAAAATTAATGAAATCAATTATTTAAACTTGAGCGAAGACTTGATCCTTTTGATTAACACATTTGGTTTGATAATTGATGATTAATTTGATTAATTTAAATAACAGTATGAGAATTTTTAGCTATACCATATGCTAGTTATCCAAGAATGGCAAAAATGGATATTGAGGCAGCTAATCTGTGAAGGTATTCACAGAAGTCTCTCTGAGAGCCAGTTATTTAGGGAGGCTGGAAGACATTATGACCCTAATTTTCAACCCGCATTGCGTTCCCTTATTGATGAAGGTATTATTATGGTTCTTGAATCACATCGCCAGAAGAACTATCTAGTCAATTTCGATATGATAGAAGCGGCACAAGGCATAATCAACTCACACTCTAAATTGAACCGAATAAAAGCAATTCAGCCGTTTATGCCTGAACCAGAGGGCTATGTGTATTGGTTTGATAACAATCAAGAGAATAGAAAGTATCGTAGACAGAATATTTACAGATTTTATACAAGCAAGACAGATAAAATGGAATTTGCGGCTCAACTGATAACCCAGTCTATGTCACGTTCGAGGACGCTATACATGGGTTCTCTCAATAATTCTACCTCCTATATTTACAAGATCTGGAGAGCAGCATTAGAGCTATCTGATGAGAGTGAAGATGGAACCTTTATCCTCCAAGATCTTCAGGATAGGGAACGAGTAGCATGTGGAAATAATCGACAAAGAGGCAAGATTGGAATTGCAATTTTCAAGAAACTTGGATACATACAGGAGATAGGTACTAAAGGCAACTCGACAAGGTTCAAAATTAGCGGTCGCAAACCATTCTCAGTAACGTTGGATGAAATATTCACATATTCTACTTAGTGTGACTTGTAGGTTGCAAGAGATTCTAGGACTTTACTTTCAATTGGGAAGGTAGGCAAGATGGTGGAGAAAATATCGAAGAATCGCTCAAGACCGGTTGACGTGATAAACACTACAAAGATCCATTCAGGAAATATCTCCTTGAGAATTGATACATTCACCTTGAATGGGAATATTATAGAAAAAGAAATAGTTGAGCATGGTCCTTCAGTGGGGATGATTCCTGTAGACCGTGATTCATATGTCTATCTAGTACAGCAGTATAGACATGCAACTGGGAAATGTTTGCTAGAAATACCAGCGGGAAAAATTGAAAAAGGCGAAGCTCCTGAAAAGGCTGCTCGTCGAGAGTTAGCCGAAGAAATAGGCTATACTGGTAAATTTTCTCTGTTAACGACTTTTTATCTTGCTCCCGGTTATGATACGGAGCTAATGTCCCTCTTCCTATGTACTAACTTAAGAAGAGTGCCACGGGGCAGGCTCGACGACGATGAGAACATTTCTATCAAAAGAATGAAGATTGACACCGCGATTCACAGATGTTTGAGGGGAGAAATTCAAGATTGCAAGACCATAGCAGGTCTGCTAGCTTATTCTGCAGGAAATCAGGCCGCTGACAATTAATTTGAACTAAATAAATGCGTAAGTGGATTGATCCACCACAAATAGTCATCAATAAGGATATTTGCTATTGAACTGATCATTTTTTCTTATCATAGATGCCACTGATCAGGTTAGCCAATTTGATATCATGGTCGCTTATGCCATTAACATCATGAGTCATTAAGTCGATCGTTACAGTATTATACACATTAAACCACTCTGGGTGATGGTCCATCTTTTCAGCTTGAAGAGCTATTTCAGTCATGAATGTAAAAGCCTCAATGAAATTCTCGAATTTGAATGATCGATGAAGCTTTGAATCCTTAATGG
>JAATVR010000179.1 GCA_014523665.1 Nitrososphaerales archaeon TH526 | reverse complement strand
ACAATCTGCACAAGTAATAAGCACAGCTATCAAGTGTACATCAACAATATGGGCTAAAAACGTTTTGAAAAATAAAAAATAACTGATTCAAAGGCAATGGTAATAATACGGCCACAAAATAATCTGAAATGATCGTAAGGTTTTTTTCTGTCTATAAACACTCCCTATATAACTGCAGATATAACAAAGATTCTACCGTACGCAGCATAAACCCTTCCAAAGCTAGAAGGTTGTAGTGTAGGGATGATACCATAAATGAATAAAATGATTCCACCAAATAAGCCAAACACTATTCCTTTTCTTTCGCGTATCCACTTCCATACAAGATATCCTCCACCGATTTCAGCAAGTGCCGCTACAAAAAACAATATGATACTTGTAAATACGCTTAATGCTAGGTTATCTGTAATTACTGTTTCTGCCATAATGATTCTTCTCCTTTTCTAGGAACATAAAATATTATGACTATCCCAATAATTGCTATTGTAGCGCCTAATATATCATAAAAGTCAGGAATAACATTTTTCAAAGATTAAACCCCACAATAAAATCATTGCAATAAAGACTCCACCATAAGCTGCGTATATTCTGTGAAAATGCGAAGGTTGAAAGGTAGGAACAATACCATATAAAAATAAAATAAACCCACCTATGGCGCCAAATATCCAGCTCATATCTTCTCGCAACCATAACCAAACCAAATAACCACCTCCAATTTCACAAAGGCCAGCAATGAAGAAGAAAAATAGTGAATACAGTATCTTCTTCACTTTAAAAGTATCAGGCAATATTGTTCTCCTTGTTTAACTTTGAACCTGTTTATAGAGATATTGTAGATTTCAGCTTCTGTTAACTCTGCGAGTCTTCGTTGACTATTAAATGTCTATAGTCAATTTTACAACCTTGTGGAAACCATTTTTCGTTCAATGGTCGTTCCCTTATTGTTATCACACTCTTGATACTATGTTATTTAGCCCAAGTTAATTGTGAAAGGAACATTATTTTTCCACTTAATGGTAACTTGCATTCAACACTCCAGCCAAATCGCGACGGCTTTCTTGAGAACGTACCATGAATTACTCCATAACAGTCCCCTATCAGAATCATTTTGGTTTATAGCCAATACGTATGTCTGGCAATTATTTAACATATAATAAGAGGTCAATATGCCTTTTGCAAATGTAAGTGATGACAGAAATTATCAGTCAGTTGGCAATTGGCGTAGCGGCCTTACAGCCACCAACATTGATCATATTTTTCTGATTATTATGTTCTTCTCTTCCTCAATATTTCCAGTTAGATAAGTAGTATTGGGCCAGTATTTAGGGATAGGTCTGCTTATAGGTATCAGTGCACTAGGTTCGCGTATTCCACTGATAGTTCCGCCGTATATTATAGGGTTATTAGGCATAATGCAGATAGTATTAGGCGCCAAGAGGCTAGTTCAGATCATAAAGAAAGAAGACAGAGTATCTACTTCAATACATGCAATACAAAAGACGAATAATAGATGGAACAAGCAGTATCTATCTTTTTTGGCTGTTGCAGCCATCACTTTCAAATGGGGGTGATAACATTAGGGTTTATACTCCTATGTTCACACAGTATAGTTCTGTAGGTCAAACGACTACGCTTATTGTAATTTTAATGGCAATGACCGGAGTATGGTGTATAGCATGATACTGTATCATAAATCACCCACTAGTCGCTTCCAAAGTACGGCGTATTGGACACATAGTTTTGCCTTTTGTCCTCGTCGGACTTGGAACATATATTCTGGTTAAGCCTTTCGTATAGCCTTCTTACACACTTCGAATTCCCATAGCTAAAGCAGAAAACTCTCTCCTAGCTATATGGAAGCCCTGATGAGAACTCTTGTAGGTTTGTAGCTATATTGGACAAATCCATGCCAGCTGTTGTCCATACAATCAACGTTTGTTCGTCACCAGTTCCGCTCTGACCTCCTCTACGATCTTTGAAGTTATATGTACTGTCTATATCGAAACCTCTACTCTCAAGATCAGTAGTGTACAACTGAATGTTCTGCGTGGGAACCATTAATACTCCAACAGTATCGGCTGAACTTTGAGTATTATCTGCCAGTGATGTAGGTGATGACGGTGATGATGTTTGTGTCTGATCCACTACTTCTATATTTCCATTCATTACAAATCCTTCTTCGTATTCTTCAGTATCTGTATAATGATAATTACCTGTTTCATTAAGAACTAAACTCCTTACTTCAAACTCTGGGAATGCACCAGTTTCATATACAGATCCGCCTGTCGAATTATTAGTAACTACAAGATTGTGTTCATGACCTACATCACCATTGAGCCAAATAATAGTTGTTCCCTTATTTAAGACTGCATTTTGAGGAATAAATGGTTGATCCAGGAACCTGTCTTCATCTTCTTGTGGGCCATGATGTCCTTCATTTGGTATCAAAATAAACAAATTTTGTGCACCATCTCCCACATTGAATTCATGTGTATCGTAAACATCTTTTGCAGCACCAGACGTTCCGTTGTCAGGTAGTAACTGCTGTAACGGTTGTTCCACAGCAGCGTTATCGACATCATCTGATACTGACCCAAGTACATTCTGCTCGTGCGACACCAGGGGACTAAAATATACTAAAACGAGCAGCAATCCCAAGGTTGAAGTAAGAAAAAAGTAATTACCCATATTTCTCGTACTGTATGATACGCCTTAAATAAACTAGGTCTGCAATGCAACACTTTGTAATACTAACATCGTAGACGTAGGCTTGCTTTTGTCTTTAAGTAATCCTTTGGCTAAAGATGCAGCCATTACAGCCTTACCTTTGGAAGGTGGTTGACCTATGATTGTGGTATTAGTTGCCTTTAGTTCCGCTATTATCTTCTTTACTATTTGTACTGTCTTTGCGAAGTAGGAGTTCATACGGGTATAGACTAGTAGAAATCCGGTTTTCTGAATTCAGTTTGCATGTTACTAGTGATATTTTAATACTTTCGGTCGTGTAAAAACGTTATCAATTAGAGGGTAAACTTCCACTGGAACCTATTTGTGTAACAGAACTACCCCCCTCAGTGTCATTGGGATAGCAAATAAACTGACCCTCCTTAGGGACTTTGGTTCCTACAATTGCTTCCTTACAACTTGGGCATTTCATAGAAGTACCTACTGGGAATTCACATATATAGGATAGGCTAGCACCCAATGGGAGTGGTACCACTAGTGCAGTAGTACAAAGGCCTCATGCGCCTTTATCTGCCTTCAATTGGTTTTCTATATCCTGTATTACGTCATAGATTAACTGCTTTATCCTTCTTAAATTAGGATCATTAGTAGGATCTCGTGCAAATCTCTCCAGGTCTCCCTTCAATTCCTGAGCCACTGATTTCATTTCATCAGAAGATATTGGAACCTGTGGTATCCTATACTGAAATTCCTTTCTGCCTATATCACACAGGGGTACATATTTTGAAAGTAACATTTTAAACAACTCTCTGTAGTCCTCATTAGAGCTTGAAAATTCCGAGTTTCCATTTCCATCTACAAATTGTAACTCAAATATCTCTTTTGAACCCACTACTTTGACCTGCTTAACGATTACATACATATCCTCATATTTGTTGCTGTCCTTGTTATCACTCATATTCGGATAGAAAAGAAGCCGGCTAATATTTTAACTGATCATGTTGGCAGGTACATGGTTAATATGGTTCTTTTCTTCGCTCGGGATTGCTTGCTCGAATTATGTCCTCACTGATAGAGCAAATCTGTCTGGCAGCATGGAACAGTGTTAAATTTTGGAATATCTGAAATATACCAATTATTCGGATCTACCATTATAATAGTGTCGGGCACCCTTCCTTTTGCTGTAGGGAATCCTTTTACAAAGTTCTTTACGTGTTCCTTGTGGCGTGGGTTCTCACAACTCATGGCAGACCATACCATAGGTTAAGGATCCTAAAAACTATTAAACAAGCTCTGTCAGTCACCTACGATTGTTTCGAGTAAGTATGGATACTTTCATGTGAAGTATGTCATGGGTAGGACGAGCATTCTAAGCTTATTTTTTATTCAACCTGTATCAAAAATTCTGTCGCGTATTTCTGCAATTCTTCTAAACACAATTTCACTTACTTCAGTCATAATATCAGGAGTCAGTCTGTTTGTAAAAGCGAGGTGAGTCAAAGTAGGAGCGAAAGAAGTGTTAATAGATCCTAATACAAAACCTAACACTGCGTCATTAGGCTCCTTAATGTGCAATTGGCTTTGCTTGTCGCGAAACATTTCAACATACTGCGGTATCAATGATAGGAAATTATCAACTTGTCGTTCTAAAACCCCTCTATCTTCAACACTGAGTGGCATGAGTTTTTTGATACTCCTTCTCACATATATAATACATGTACTCACTCATAAGATAAAATTATTTTGTATCGTCATTTTGAAAATTGGTGATAGATGTATCAAATTGAAATAGAAGCGCAATAAAGTTTATAGATCAGTCCTAATTTAACAGGTCTGCACAGTTATTGGTGCAAGGCATAATTAGTTAGAATGTCCATAATATGACAATACTTTCACAAAGTGGGTAGGTAGGCCGTCGTGGGTCCTCACTGCGCGCATTATCTTCCCCTATCAAAATCACTAATGATATACGTCTCTCGAAGGACTAGAATATTATTATCTTAATCACAGTGATTTAGTCACATAATATTTTATATATCTACATCTCAAATACTATAAAATGATAGCATTTAACTGTCCACATTGTAATGCCCTATTAGATACTGAAAATTTGAAGATTGACGAACGTGATAACTCGACCCTCAAGCGTTGTCCAAAGTCTCTAAAATTTTTTGGAAGGACATCCAAAATAGTTACTGGTGAGGGATTAATATGATTAGAAATGAGTTACAAAAAATACTAAATATCATTTCGGACAAAACAGAAAGCAATCCCAGCAGCGGTATTATGGATTCAGCAGTGATTGGGGAGAGTGGACTTCCAGAGTCAGAAGCACGGAAATACATTAACGAATTAGCAGGTCTTGAATTGATAACTGTAGGAATTAAGTTTAGTGGTGCAGATTTTAGAATGTTGAGTATAACGAATAAAGGAATAGAAGAATTACAAAATCAAGAAGATCGATAACACTACGCGAATGTTACTAGTTAAAGCTTAACAAAGTCCTAAGCGTGAAAGTGTTAAAATATCACTAGGCATAAGTTTGTAAAACCGGTATTTTGACCGTTAGTCTCTTCAAATGATTACCTTAAGCTAAATTAGACCATTTCCTCATCCATTGTAATAGACCTATCACTGATTCTACAAGTTCTTGTCCTTTACCTGTAAGGCGATATTCAACCCTTGGGGGTATCTCATTATATGCTTTCCTTTCAAGAATTCCATTTCCTTCTAGTTGTTTAAGTCTTATTGCTAGTGTTTTGCTGCTAAATCCTTTCATAGATCTTCTGAACTTTATATAACGAACTGGATCTGTAGTGCAGCATAGAGGTATTAAGATTTCAAGTGTTCCTCTTTTAGTAATCAATTCCCTTAGTTTTTCAGTTTCATTCATAAGTAGTTCAGCATCATAACCTGTGAAGTTACATGATTCATGAACAATAGGAAGGGACCTTCCAGCTCTTTTCGACACTCTTGATTTTTTAGATTTTGCTTTAGTTTCCATTTTTACACTTACTTTACCTAGCTTCTCTTGACAACTTAAATAGTTTCCATGGTAAACCTATGTATATGACTGATTTAATAACAATAAAGGAAAAGGTGAAGGAAAAATATGGAAAGTTAGCTTTGACAGGTGATTCTTGTTGTGGTCCTTCGGTGAGGGTTGAAAGTGGAGAAGCATGTTGCTCAGGAAACAGTAATACAGTTCTACAACCTTCACAATCAGCAGCTGCAGAAGTATCTGAACTAGTAGGATATGACACTAAAGAGCTTAGTTCAATACCAGAAGCGTCTATCCTAGGAGCGGGATGTGGAACTCCGACAAAATTTGCTTTCATTAAGGAAGGTGATACGGTCGTGGATCTAGGTTCGGGTGCAGGTATTGATGTATTTCTAGCAGCTAACGTAGTCAAAGGCTCCGGAAGAGTAATAGGTATAGATATGACTGATGAAATGCTGGAGAAAGCGAAAAGGAATGCAGCAGATAATGGTTACACGAATGTTGAATTCAGAAAGTCAGATATTGAAGAAAGAATTCCGGTTGATGAAAACAGTGTAGATGTTGTAATAAGCAACTGTGTAATTAATCTGACAATAGATAAGGCAAAGACATTTAGAGAAATATACAGAATTCTCAAACCTAATGGAATTGGCAGAATGGTTATCTCAGATCTTGTTACGGATAGGCAAATAGCAGAAGGCACTTCGTTGATAAACCCAGATCAGTGGTGCGGTTGCATTGATGGTGCGCTGACTAAGGAAAATTACATTGCTAGCATCAAAAAGGGTGGATTTGAGAATGTAGAGGTGTTAGAGGAAAAGATCTATATCGAAGGAGATCAGGTTGATAACAGAAGGATTACCAGTCTAGTTATTAAGACAGTAAAAGAATGATGATGCTAGCAGTATTAAATCTGTCTCATACAGCTCATTGCAAGCCTATGCGCACATGATGTATCATGATATGCTGATTTAGTCTTATCTAATGAGCAGTGATCATTACCTTTATTCTGTGCCGATTTTAATGAAATAATAACTTATCTCAAACCTAGGATGTATCTTAAGTATGCCTTTGCTTACGCATGCTTGTTTTAGCTTCATCAGTTCCAAATGTTCTTTGTTTCTTCCAGATTTCGACTCGATATGCATCTTTTGCTTATACAAAGAATACGTATTAAAGTAGGTCATAAATATTTGTAGTTCTAATATGGCTTTAGAAAATGGCTTCGAGTTTCTTCATGTTATAATTTCTCTGGCCATATTACTTTTTACTGCAAAGGTATTTGCTGAAATTTTTCACAGACTAAAGATGCCAATAGTTCTGGGTGAACTTTTAGCAGGAATAATAATAGGACCTTTTGCCATAGGTGGTTTAATCTTTTTTGATGGTGAGCCGCTAGTAGTACTCGATGAGACAGTACGTAATATTGGTGGGATATCTGCCATTGTCATTTTGTTTGTAGCAGGACTTGAGATTACACCGCGAGAATTCTTGAGAGGAGGAGCTGCTTCTTTTACAGTAGGATCAATTGGTGTTATCGTACCGTTCTTCGTTGGATTTGTTGTACTGACATTCTTCGGATTGGAGGCACTTGAATCTATGCTAGTGGCTACCGCACTCACGGCAACAAGTATTGCTATATCCGTCCAGGTATTGACAGAACTAGGAAAAATGCAGACAAAAGAAGCCAAATTAATACTGGGTGCAGCAATAGTAGACGATATTCTTGCTATTGCCGTATTATCTGTTGTAACTACCATGGTTCAAACTGGTGATACTTCTCCACAAGTAATGGATGTCATATTTCTTATACTCCAGATACTTGGACTATTTGCAGTTCTATTAATTGGATCAATTGTGCTGATACCAAGGTTACTCCACGTTGAAAAGCTATGGAAATCAAAAGGTAGTATAGAAGGAATTGTGACTGCTTCTTTCTTTGGAGCTGCAGGTATAGCTGCGTTTGTTGGGCTATCTCCTATCGTAGGAGCCTTTGCTGTTGGTATGGCGGTAGCCGGTACACGTCTTATTAGACAAGTCGATGAATACGCTGAAAAACTGTTGATAATATTCGGTCCTCTGTTCTTTGCTATTATTGGTGCTCAAGTAGATTTACGAGGAGTAAATCTGGATGTATTATACCTCTCAGGCATAGTAATAGTCATAGCTGTAGTGACTAAAATAGTTGGATGTGGACTTCCTTCTCTGATATTTCTAAAAGACAAGACTAAGGCATTGAGAGTAGGAATTGGAATGGTATCACGAGGCGAAGTAGGTTTGATTGTGGCAGGAGTAGGAGTATCTGCTGGAGTATTGACTTCTGATATCTATACCACGGTCATAATCATGGTTGCCCTTACTACTATAATTACACCAATTTGGCTCAAGAAGTCGTTTAAGAGTGAATTGGCTTCTCAACATTCGTCTTAGATTGTTGGCATACGTTGCAAGGTATTATACCGGACATTTACTAACCTACTTTCTCCCATGCTATCTTGTTGCCTTCAAGTTTGATTCGAACATTGACTCTAACCCCTCAACCCAGTTGATCTGTAAATACACAGGATATTATGATCCCAATGCTATTATTACCTGTTCGGTTGAGGGTACGATAGAACTCGTAAGATTCTATTCTTTGTTGTATTTCGTCTTGTTGCTGTTCCATTTTCCCACCCTAGTAGATTAACGCTTGTGTCTAATGCGTTCCTTCATGTCGTCCTGCCACTTTAACCCCTTGTTCAAACTGTACGCGTCTTGTAAAATTCTTTCAGGGATTCACTCACTTCTACGTTCAGAAGTGCGCGTGTCTTGTGTAATTCTCTTAAACCGTCAGTAATGCGTGTTCTTTCTTCAAGTGTAAATGTTCTACCAAGTCATTAAGGCCTTTGTGGATATCGTACTAGAACTGTATACAAATAGAAATGTTTTAACTCTATGAGTTAGAAGAGAAACATGATGAAGGATAATGATAACAAGAATATAGACGCATTGCTGAAGTTGTACAAGCTGTATGACGAACACAGGCATTCTATTCTTTGGTTTTTAGAAGACCTTGATGCCAATAATTATCAGGAGTACCTTCAGAAATATCCAGGTTCTTCAAATGAACGATCACAGTTCATTGCCATATGTGGTTTTTTTGAACTGTCGGGTGTTATTGTAAAGCATAAGTTAATAGATCTGAACCTCTATTTTGATATGTTTAATCCTACGCCATTCTGGCAAAAGGCTGAACCAATAGTTAAGGAAATGAGAAAAAAGAGACCTTACATTTACGAAAACTTTGAGTCTTTAAATAATAAGAGATTAAGTTGGGCAAAGAAGAGAAGGAAGAAGGTGTGATTGGGAAATAGAAATGGGCGAAAACAATGAAGATCTAGAGGAAAAGAAATTGTTAGGATCAGGCGGCTATGCGATCGCCAAACTGACTGAGGATGAGGAAATAAAAGCGAATCTTGGAGTGCCGCATTTATTCTTGGCAAATATAGGAAGACTTGCTGAAGATAGATTTTTGAGATATTATTGTAACAAATGTGGAAAGGAACACGATGGCTGGCCATTGCTCACTTATGAAGTTCCCAATGAAGAGGTAGCTGAAAATGTTATTTTAATTGAAAAAGGAGAATACAAATGTCGGAATTGCAACAATACTATAGCACAATATCGTAAGTTTAGCCAATAGTGATTGATATCATGAATCAGGATGCAGGCGGCGGCAACAAGAGAAAGTAACTCAATCCATTGTTTGTCAATAAGGTGGATTATTATGAAGATATCTTCATAATAAATAATAGTTGCCTATACTAAGCCGTGCAACTAAATGACCTTCAAGATACTTTACTCCAAAGTGACACTCAAAAAACTAGTCTCGGTGTTATTAAGAAGGAAGTTGACTTAGGTTACAACAACAACAATGTTATCTATCCAGTAACTGAAGGGATCAATTCATCTTATACCAGGCAAGCATACAAGACTAGTTTCAATCGCTTCCAAAGCGTTATCAAAATTCATGATTTGCAAGTATTGCGAGACCTAGGACCGAAGGTTATGGAACAGATGATAATAAAGTATGTCATTAATGCAAGAGATGTCAAGAAACTATCGAGGGCTTCTATTCAAGCAGAATGTGATGCGATATATCACTTCTGCGAGTTGAATGATTTACTTCTCAATAAGAAAAAGATAAATCGATTTTTACCTCCTTTGCTGGAGTCATTTTGGTTGGTTTCAAGAACTCTTCGTACTGTCTATCCCAGAGTTCATCATCGCATGACAGACCTAACTTTTTGTACTCTTCAACTCCTTCTTTGCTTTTGTAGAAATCGTGTGCCATTGCTTACTTTACAAAACTTGATTAGGTGCTTCGTGTCTATTAACATTTAGTCAGAAATGTAATAAATAAATAAATAAAATCATGTATCCAAAAAAGATTAAACCTGAAAATAATACTACGCCAATATTAAATCAAGAAACGATAGATGAAATAGTCGAACTGACTGATAACAGCCGCAAAAATAGGACTGTTGTGAAACGAACTTAAAGTATGCAGTTCCGGCATACTACATCCTATTTTCTGGTTCAAAACAGTGCATTACCGTCTTCAATAGAACCAGATAATATTGCTCTTGGAGATCGCAGATCTAGTTCTTGCCGTTGCTCTCTTCAATGAAATCCCTTATTGCAGGAGCGATATACGTGACATCCATTAACAGTTGACGTTTGAATGCGTAGCAATCTAGTACAAGATGTAACGTATTTGCAACCGCTTTCTCCGTTAAACGTTCATCATTGATGATACCCCAGACCTTTTTCAAGACACATCTTATTCCAGTCATCAATGATTCATGTTCAAAGGGAAGGCGGTCTTCAACGAAGGTCTTGACATTAGTTCTAGCCTGTCGTCTCATTACTCGTACGTCGAGGTTGATAGTGCTCCTAGAAATGTTTAGTGCCTTAGCCATCTCCCTTTCTGAAAGACCTCGAGAGTACAGTTCAATCACCCTAGACTTACGTACTATTTTTCTCTCTGGCTAAACAGGGCTTTCAATCTGCTAGTATTCCACTCAGAGATATTTAACGCGGCTAATATTTTATTTAGGATAGTATTCAGGGCAACAGAATATGTTTGTGCTGTCAGTCTCATTGGCTAAAGTGTTTAAGAACATGCTAGCACTTTGCAAAGAGATGCTTGAATACAGAAATGGACAGGTAGCAATTCAGCCTAAACACACCAAGTTGATCACTTCGTTAAGGACTGCGGTAGAGAAGGGAGACCGGTACATTGGATAAGGAAGCAACTAGCCATAATGATCTCTGATGCTTTTAGGATGTCGTTGTAGTTCTGGCATTGATAGACTGATACAGGAGAAGATATAGCACGAAATTTACTTGAAATTCTTCTCCTTTTAGTGGTCATTGTACTGTCTCGACCCACTGAGATCGCCACGCAGGAGGCACAAAAGGATCCGCAAAATAGTGCGTTTCATGTGCGACTTTACCATCCCTGAACTCCATGATGGTTACTGTTTTCGCAGGACGTCCATCATAGGTAACAAGTTTTTCAGTTATCCAGAGATTTCCTTCTCCCCTTACTCTCAGAATCTTAAAACTAAGTTTAGATGGATAATGTGCTCGAAGTTCGTATATGTTGTGCTTACCCAGGATTCGCTCGCCAGATTGTGGAAATTCAATTATAACATCGTCATGGTATATCTCATGCGCTTTGTCTATATCAAGAGCCACTGTGGCTTCCCAGTGGCGATCCAAAGTAGCACGTATTTCCTGATTATCCAATATCTTCCGAAACATTATCTAAAGCCTAGATTATTAGTCTTCTCTTCGGTTTCAATCAGCAGTAGAGAAGGGTGAAAGACAATTAGAGAAGGAAACAACGTCATGCAATGATTGCTTTGACGCGTTCAGACTATCGCTATTGTTCTGGCATTAATAAGGTGTAAGAGTTCTGACGTACAATGCAACGGGATGAATTT
>JAATVR010000178.1 GCA_014523665.1 Nitrososphaerales archaeon TH526 | reverse complement strand
TTTTATAGCATCTGGAAGAAACCGGATCAAGAATTTGATATTAAGCAGCTAAAATACTTATTAAAAAATTTTCACCCTAAAAATAGAGGTCTTCTTTGGAGGATTCTGATAGCCCAAGCACACATTTACCAACTACTTATACAGAACTATCTCTCTAATGACTCCGAAGACATTAGTAAAAGAATTGTGGTGATGAACTTAGATGAGAATAAAATGAAACTGTTTGATTGGCGTAATGATCAAGATAAGAAGAGAATAACAGATGACGTAGTCATGAAACCTCTTGCTGCTGTAAGGGAGTATTTAACAAATGATGTGGCACTTGATTATAGTAAATACAGGGGTCGACGTAAGGGTATATACACAAGTCATAAACCCATCGAGTGACGGAGATCCCATTCACTATACAAACCAAGGATGCATTTTTTATTATAAGCCCCCCCCAGACGACTTTAACCTGACCTTGACCTGTATATCAGGAAATGAAGTAGGACCACAGCGTGAACGAGAAGACCTAAGAAAATGGGAATCAGAATACCGATAGCTGATGGAGTACACAAAGAACTCAGATTACGGCAGGCTTAAGTACTGCTCATTGAGTTCAGATGGTGACGACCCAATATTTATTGGAATTAATAGATTGATTGCCAAACGTTTGAATAATGACATATATCAAGGAGATGGGATACAATATCCGTGCCCAAGTTGTAAACAGATTTCAATGTCCCTATGAAGGGACCGATAGGAAGGAATACAATGATCGTGGAGCTATGTATTCTCAGCTGACATCGTAACCTGTTATCAGAGGAGGAGCCGGTCCTGCTTGAAACACGGTTATTATTTAGAAATTACTGTCAGCGCCTTAACATTAATTTAGGATACTGATGTCGAATAAGCGATATAAAGTGAAGGATAATGATAATAAAATCAGAGCACGAGTGTTTATAAGTTGTGGGCAAAATCAAGATGCACAAGAAAAAGAAGTAGCTGATCAGATATTCCGTAGGATAGAAAAAATGGGTTTTGAGCCTTATGTAGCTATTGAAGAGCAGACTCTAAAAGGCATTAAGGATAATGTCTTCGCGAAGATTGAGGAGTCAGAATACTTTGTTTTCATTGACTTCAAAAGAGAAAAATTAGAAAATGGGGAGCATAGAGGATCACTGTTTTCACACCAGGAATTGGCATTAGCTGCGTTTTTTGATAAAGACGTTTTAGCATTCCAAGAAAATGGACTTAAAAAGAATGAGGGAATCTTAGGAGCAATCCAAGGTAATTCAATAGCCTTTTCTGATCGTCCTCTTCTGTCAAGTGTAATTGCTGACAGGATAAGTCAGCTTAAATGGAAACCAGATTGGAGAAACGAACTCACAATTGACAGAGATGAACAAGAATATACAGATGCTTTTAGACCGTCAGCACCAGCAAATCAAACGCGTCGTTGGTATCATATGCAAGTAAAAAACTCACATTATAAAAAAATTGCCTTGGATTGCATAGCCTATCTTGAAAGCAGTAAGAATGTTTCGACAGGTGATGAAAAACATTTTACTCCAGTTGAGTTCAAGTGGCAAGGTCTTAATGTCCCAAGAACAATTGTTCCTCCTGGCTATACTAGAGGTCTTGATGCGTTTTTGGTACCTCATGAGACACCAAATATCGTATATTTTGGCATTAATCATGATCTGGTGGACTTTAGCGGATTCTATGAAGAATACAAATTAGTAGGGCCTGGCAGGTTTGAGCTTAACTTCGTTGTATATTCAATTAATTTCTCTCCGATAAGAAGAACCTTTTTACTTGATATCGGAACTACATTAGAGGATATTAAATTTAGTAAGAAGAATGAATAAATCAATGAATAAATCAAGAATCCTGCATCAATGGTTAGATTAATTAGAGGGCTCACTGATTCAATAAGAAAACACAATTCTGCGATGTATAAGCTATTAGATGCCAAGAAAAATCAGATATTCTGGAATGAAATCCCACTGCTTGAAGACTTATATTATCACCTTGATCTTTGGCTAAGAAAATATAATAGTCTAAGAAAGAACGCGGATGTAGCTTTAATTTATGTAGGAGTTGAAGACGGGAGGCCTTTTCCTAGAAAAATAGATGTTTTAGTTCATAATAAGATCCGAGAACTACAAGACCAGAAGTAAAGAAAAGTTCAAAGAAAGTATAAAATAGATCAGATTCAGTTATCCTGGAACAAACCTAGCAACTTGGAAATCGTACATCCTTTAGACTATCTGAAATAGTTTCACCCTATGTTCACCATCTTCTCGCTCGAGAATTGTAAAATTAGTATTGTTAATAAGTGTTGTTTGGTGTATTAAAGGCCAAAGGTCCTATCGAAATTTTAGTTATTTTCAATAGTAACTCTTAGCATATCTGCTGTTGCTCTCATATTTTGAATCAGTTTACCCGATAGGCCATCTGATACCAACACCAAAATCATCAGTAATGACAATTTTTTTCTGTTAAAATCTACGAAAATTTTTTTCGGATATTCATTGATATCGGATAATAAATAGCCCTTGATCCTAAAGGCTATTTTTCGACCTACATTAGCCTTTATCCACGTATTTTGAACCTTATGTGTTATATGACAATGTTTAAGGCTTTCAATACGTTCTAGTATTTTTTTATATGCTATCTCGACATTTTCTGTTTTAAAAGATATTTCTAGGTTATTTCCCACCGTTTTCCCGATGTCCCATTTTGCTTCCAAAGATCTTAGTAACTTTTGTATTCCTTCTTCCCAATTGTTATCAAACAAATCAACATACTGAATATCCTTTAACTTTTTGTAAGGAATTTCGCAATCATCCAATCTGACAGGCAAGACGAAGACATAGGATTGGGGAAGCTCTTCAAATATTTTTAACGCATACTTGAACTCCTTTTTCATGTACCCTCCTTTCTTTGTAGAAGTGGAAGAAAATAGTGGTATGAAGTATCTGCTGCCTTCTATAGCCTGTCTAATCACATTTTCCCATTTTTGACCGCCTAAAATATCTTGTTTATCCATCCATGGATTTAACCCAGTATTTCTTAATTCCTGATAAACTCTTTCTGCAGTAGTTGAATCCTCACGAACGTAACTAATAAAAACAATAGGGATAGAATTATGTCTTTGTTCTTGATTCAAATCAGTACATAGGAAAAGGGGTATTATATTAAACACTTTCTCACTAGAAAGTAGGTAGGTTATCTGATATCAGTCGGTGAGATATAGGACTATTTGCGGCCCATCATTAAACCGTTATCTCTTAATATTACATTCGAACCTGCAATATCTGTGCTACGTTAAGCAAATTGGACACAGGAAAATATGATGGCCTTTTAGCGCGGGTTGTAATCTAACTGGTAGTTCTTATGCTGTTGATCTCTCTAGTTTCAATCCTCGTTAATCTCGTCAAAAAGCGTTACACGCATCACAGTCGGTCGTTCTGTGGTAAACCTAAATAATATCTCATTATACTCTCTTGCCGAGTTAAGAGTTGATATCCCGCGAGACCACGTCCCAGATATTTTACATCTTGATATTGCATTCCTGATAATATTCCGAACTGATTGGTTGACGATCTAAATAGCAATTATCGGTCATTCGAGATTTTCACAATTTCAGATAAAGATTTATTCATTCCCCGAATTCCATGCATGATCTCTTGTCCCCCCGCACGCATATCCATGATATTTCTCTGGACCTCAGCCCAGGCCCTTTTCTATATGATAATGGTCAATTCCTTACCGAAAAGCTAACAATCTTGTATCCCTTACCTAATGTAATGAACATACCGAAGAGTAAGAAGCTCTCTACTGAAGCATTGGGCAAGAATCACAATTTTGATACCAATAGTTCCGAACCTGCACGGACCGATCCAAAATCCATAGGACTCCACAACAAACGAAATACACAAGCAGAAGGATCTACAGCTTCCGTACACGTAATTTTGATAGCAGGAAGTAAGAAAATTAGGAAAGACAGTGACGGGTACTGGAAAGAGAAAATGGAACTTGCTAAGGCGATAGGAATAGGAATTGTTAGTAAGGATAACTGGATTCTGCTCAATGGCGGAGCCTTTAAAGATTCACCTGGAGAAGACTCGACAGCAGTGGATTATTTAGCCTGCGAGGCAGCCAAAGAAGAATTAGAAAAGAGAGGATCAATTGATGATAGGATTATTACAGTTCATCCCTTCGAAGAATCACCACGTCCCCTACATGAAATTGGAAAAGTTGTAAAAAGCAAACGGGCAACCTCAGCATTACGGCGCTTTGACTTGGTAGCAAAGGCGGATGCTATTATTACTATTGAAGGTGGAAAAGGAACTAAGGATATGATCGAACTCGCGATGGCCCTGGGGAAACCTGTTTTGCCTATTCGTTGCACCGATGGAACTTCTGAGGAGGCTTGGAAGAATTATGAAGATGAGATTATGGGTGAATTTGGAATTGAAAAAGAATCAGATGATTACGATCTTTTGACAAAAGGTTTGGAACAGACATCGCAACTTTCTGAATCTGTCATAGAGATTATCAATAAGAGGCTTAGACCTAACTGCTTTGTTGCAATGTCATTTGACGAGGAATCTCGTGAAATATATGACAACGCAATAGCACCGGCTTTGAAAAGCTCCGGCTTCAATCCTGTCAGGGCTGATTACATTGCCAAAGTGGGAAATATATTGGATCATATGATAGAATCCATACGGAATTCTTCAGCGTTCTTGGCAGATATCTCAAGATTCAATCCCAACGTAATGTACGAATTGGGTATGGCAGAGTCTCTTGGGAAGCCGGTGATCATAATATACGAAAACGCTGATGCTATTGGTAGCGACCAAATGAAATATGACGACAGAAGTAATATTCCTATTGATATTATTATCAAAAGAAGGATCAATTACAATAGAAAAAAAATCGACATATTAAAAGACGAAATTTCCAAATTTTCAAGTTCCATCTCATCTGGATCTTGACAATTAGGATTCAGCTAAAACATTAGAAAATGTTCTCTTTTGCGTATGTTCGCAAACCCTGAATTCAATCCAACTCCATTTAGATATTGACATAGTTTGATGCCCTTTTTAATAGGGTATACCTGCCTTATTTTATTATTGACTATCATGTCTTTCATGTATGTCAAAAGAAATAAGAAGGGTTCAGGCTCTTCAAGGAGAACGGAGTCTGACAATAATTCTCCCAAAGGCGTATGCTTCGGATTTAGGAATTGTAAAGGGTGATTTTCTAAAAATTACTATTGAAGGGACTAAGCTGATTATGGAAAGAACAGCTGATTGAGTGAGAAGGTGGACGGTCACGGTCAATAGAGAATCTTCAGATAAAGCTCCTTTTTGGCAAGTTGGACGAGCAGTTCAAGGAAACGGCAAGGCTGGAGGAGATTATCAGAAGGAATATGGAACAACTTGACTTTGGAGAATAATATACAAAACTCAATTTACGGCGGAATTCCGACAGATTGGAACATTTGTAAACTGAAAGATCTATGTACGAAATCAGGCGGTATTCAGACAGGCCCATTCGGCAGTCAACTGCACCAGAAAGATTACCAAAACTATGGAACTCCTATTATTACAGTGGAGCATTTAGGCGAGAATCGTATTTTACATAGCAACTTGCCATATGTTTCTGATAATGATCGTGACCGTCTTAGTCGTTTCACCCTGATGTCTGGGGACATTGTCTTCAGTAGAGTAGGATCTGTAGATCGTCGAGCGCTAGTAAGACATGAAGAGAACGGGTGGCTTTTTTCAGGACGTTGTTTAAGAATTCGAAATGATCCTAATAAAATTGATGCTGAATATCTTTCATGGTTTTTTGGTCTTCCTAAATTTAAGGAGCATATTCGTCAAATTGCCTTTGGGGCAACAATGCCATCGCTCAATACATCTTTACTAAGTAACGTAGAAATTATTGTACCGCCTCGTTCAGAACAAAAGGCAATTTCAAGCATTCTTGGCACGATTGATGATATGATATACCTAGACCAGCAGAAAAATCGTACACTCGAAAGAACAGCAGAATTGCTTTTTAAATCATGGTTTGTGAGCTTTGAATTTCCAAATGAACATGGCAAACCATATAAATCGAGTGGGGGTAACCTGGCTGACTCCGTATTAGGAAAGATACCAAGAGGATGGGGGATCGCAAAAATTGGAAATATCGCAGAATTTCGAAAAGGGATATCATATAGTGGGAAAGAAAAGTTCAGTAAGCGAATTAATGGTTCCTATGTTTTTATCACATTGAATAATATCCTGGAAGGTGGCGGCTTTAAGCCAGAATATAGCTGGATAAAGAGCACACGAATTAAGGAACATCATACTGTCAAGGAAGGCGACTTAATTCTTGCTAATACAGAACAAACTAAAGTCGGTAGATTACTTGGTTATCCTGCTCTGGTTATTTTTCCCTTTGACTATGACCAGATAAAAGGTGTTTTTTCTCATCATATAACTAAAGTTGTACCATTTTTAAGCAGTCTAAAATATTATCTATATTTTTTCCTCAAGATGACTCAGCAACACACGATAGCCTATCACACAGGAACTACTGTTTGGGGATTTGATGTTCATGGTTTCAAAAATAATAGAAATATTCTTTCCCCTCCTGAATACTTAATAAAAAAGTTTCATTCTGTCATCGAATCGATAGTACAGATGATATTGTTAAATTGCAAACAGATTTTTGTCTTGTATCAAATCCGAGACAGACTCATTCCTAAGCTTATATCAGGTGAGGTTAGGATAAAAGATACTGAAAATGTTGAAAGCATATTGAAAAGATGACTTCTTATTTTACTGAATCAAAGGTAGAAGCTGCAGCTCTTGAATGGCTTTCTGATCTTGGATATTCTATATCGTTTGGTGCTGATATTTCAGCAAATGGACAGTCTGCTGAACGTTTTGGTTATGACCAAGTCATCCTCGTAGAGAGACTTACAAACGCATTGTCAAGAATAAATCCAAATATTTCTTCCGAGTTAATTGAAGAGGCAGTCAGAAAGTTAACACTACAACAGTCTGGAAACTTATTAGCAGATAACCATGCATTTCATAAAATGATAACTGATGGAATAAGTATTGAAGCAAGTTCAGATGGTGGCGAAAGACGATATGTACAAGTCTGGATAATTGATTTTATAAACCCTGAAAATAATGACTGGTTAGCCGTAAACCAGCTTACAGTCATAGGGAGTCAAGAACGGCACCCAGATATCATAATTTACATTAATGGGCTACCTTTCGCAGTACTAGAATTAAAAAATCCGGCTGATGAGGATGCAACTATCAGAAAAGCCTTTGATCAACTGCAGACATACAAAAAAGATATTTCCTCGCTTTTTACCACTAACGAATTCCTAATTATATCAGATGGAACTGAAGCACTTATTGGTTCTCTCTCAGCTAAATGGGAACGGTTTATGCCATGGCGAACAATAGCTGGGGAAAAATTTGGATTCAAAGGAATTCCTGAGTTAGAGACAATGTTAAAAGGGATATTTAATAAAGAACGGTTCCTGGATATAATCAAATATTTTATTGTGTTTAACATTGATGAAGCAGAGATTACTAAGAAAATAGCCGCATATCACCAATATCATTCTGTAAACAAAGCTGTAGAATCTACGACCAAAGCTGCATCGACCGGGGGAGACAAACGAGCCGGAGTAATATGGCACACTCAGGGAAGCGGCAAGAGTCTTACAATGGCCTTCTACTCAGGTAAGGTAATCCAGAATGAAGCAATGTCCAATCCAACTATTGTTGTACTTACTGACAGAAATGATTTGGATAATCAGTTATTTGAAGAGTTTTCACGGTCACACGAACTTATTCGCCAATATCCTGTTCAAGCAGATAGCAGAAAACAACTACAGGAGCTTCTGAAGGTTGCGTCAGGAGGTGTAATATTTACAACTATCCAGAAGTTTGCGCCAGAGAAGGATGAAAAATATCCATTATTATCAGAAAGGCGGAACATAGTCTTAATTACAGACGAAGCGCACAGAAGCCAATATGAATTCATTCATGGATTTGCGAGATATATACGTGAAGGTTTACCTAATGCCTCATTTATTGCATTCACAGGCACTCCAATAGAATTTACTGATAGAAATACTCCCGCAGTATTTGGGGATTACATCGATATATACGATATCCAGAGAGCAGTTGAAGATGGCTTTACGGTCCCTATCTATTATGAAGCACGTCTGGCAAAGTTATCGCTTAAAGAAGATGAGCGTCCAAAATTAGATCAAAAATTTGAGGAGATAACTGAAGATCAAGAATATCAGATTCGTGAGAGATTAAAGAATAAGTGGGCAAGGTTAGAAGCCGTAGTCGGAACTGAAAAGAGAATTAGGCAAGTAGCAGAGGATATTGTCACACATTTTGAAGAGAGAACACAGGTCCTAGAAGGAAAGGCACTGATCGTTTGTATGAGCAGACGTATATGCGTCGATCTTTATGAAGCTATAACAAAACTAAGACCTGAATGGCATGATAAAGAGGATTCAAAAGGCGCTATTAAAGTAGTCATAACAGGATCTGCAGCTGATTCGGAAAAGCTTCAACCTCATATCCGTAATAAGACATTGAGAGAAAGCATTAAGAAAAGGCTAAAGGATCCTAACGACCCTTTAAAACTAGTTATTGTACGTGATATGTGGCTGACTGGATTTGATGCTCCCGTATTAAACACTATGTATGTTGACAAACCGATGCGTGGACATAACTTAATGCAAGCTATTGCTAGAGTTAACAGAGTCTATAAAGATAAACCAGGAGGACTAATAGTTGATTATATTGGTATCGGTTCATTTCTAAAGGAAGCACTTACAGCTTACACTAAAACGGAAAAGAAAGAAAATGTTGTTAATCAGGAAGATGCTGTCGCGGTCATGTTAGAAAAATATGAAGTATGCAAAACAATGTTCCATAATTTTGATTATTCTAAATTCTTTTCAGGTAAGGCAACTGAACAAACAACAATAATACCTGCTGCAATGAATCACATATTATCTCAAGAAGACGGTAAGAATCGATATCTTAAAATTGTCATGGAACTATCGAAAGCATTTGCCTTATCCGTTCCTCATGAAAAGGCTCTTAGCATTCGGGACGAAGTAGGATTTTTCCAAGTTATTAGAGCTCAAATTTTAAAACATACACAGACAAGTGGAAAAGCTTCCGAAGAAACCGACTCTGCAATTAGACAGATTGTATCACAGGCAATTAGCTCCAAAGGCGTAGTCGATATTTTCTATACCTTAGGATTGGAAAAGCCCGAAGTTTCTCCTTTGCTGTCAGATAGGTTTCTCAACGGACTTAGAAAGATAGAGCAGCGAAATCTCGCTCTAGAATTGCTTCGTAAGCTTATGTATGATGAACTAAAGGTTCGAATGCGCAAAAACCTCGTACAGTCTAAAGTGTTTTCAGAAATGCTTGAGCATAGCATTCGAAAATATCAGAATAGAACTATGGAGGCAGCTCAGGTCATAAACGAACTCATTGATCTAGCAAAAGAAATGCGTGAAGCTAATAGACGTGGAGAGCAGCTCAATTTAACTAGCTTTTTATGATGCATTGGAGGTTAATGATAGTGCTGTAAAAGTTTTAGGGGACCAAACACTTCGACAAATTGCAATAGATCTAGTCAACACGATAAGAAACAACATCACAATTGACTGGACAGTAAAGGAAAGTGTAAGGGCAAAAATGAGAGCAGCGGTTAAAAGGTTGCTTAGAAAATATGGTTATCCACCAGATAAGCAAGAAAAAGCTACAGAAACCGTTTTAGAGCAGGCTGAACTATTAGCAAAAGATGCAACAAGAGAAGTTATACTTGAAAGAGTATTCCAAACGGTTACTCATCAAAAAACTGTTGCTGATAGACTAAAGGAACGAGAAAGTTTGAATGTTGAACTAAAATCTTCATTTCGATATGACATTAGATTGAAGCAATCAAACCCTAAGGTTTTAGAAAAGATAATTGCAAAAACAATAGCAGCATTTATGAATACAGAGGGCGGCACTTTATTTATTGGTGTAGACGACGAAGGTAATATTCTAGGATTACAGAATGATTATGAAACATTGAAAAAACAAAATTCTGATGGATTTGAAATTGAACTTAGACAAGCAGTAGAAAAATATACTAGAAACAAAATTGCAAATGAGAACTTTAAACTTAAATTTCACTCTATAGATGAGAAGGAAATTTCTGAAGTAATAATTTCTCCTGCTCCTAAACCAGTTATTATATACGACGAAGGAGGAAAACAACAAGAATTTTATGTACGAGTTGGCAACTCATCTAGACCATACAGTTGGGATGAGTTTTATGAGTATTCCAAAAGGCGTTTTAAGTGACCGAACCTGTTTGAAGATTAGTGAAAAGAAACTTAGATTAAGACGGTAATGATAGGAACACAAGGCGTATTTTCATTTCGTCATTGTGCGCTCAGGTCAATTAACTAATTTTTCATTCTTGTGATGATTTTCATAGCTTGATAGAAAAGCACTATATTGAGTTTGATGACATGAATAAAGCGAATAGTTTGGTCAAGACAAAAATCTTACATAGTACAATTACTTGTAATTCTTGTTGCAACTAAATATGTTTCAATGTACTATATAGAGTTATTATATCTACACTCCTAATCTGATCTGGAGGTAAACCTTAGTGAATTCGGTACATCCTAGAAGCATAAAATATTCTTGATGATAACGTAGTACTTCTTCAGACTAGTTCAAAGACTCTAGAGGATATCGAAGTAGTTTCGTCAAGACCTGCTCGATTCGCGAGCATTTTTATTGTATTGGGTGATACCTTTGCTATTTGGGCAATAGAGCGATACGACTCTCCCTTTTCAAGCATTGCTAGAACCAAGGCTTCTTTCTGCTTTTTATCCACTGTTCCCTGAATCTATTATAACTACAATGATTTAGCTCTTACTATCTTGTGTTACTATATGTTATTGGCATGTTATATCTTGTAATTTTCTACATCAGACTGATATTGAAATGAGCTCAATCTACTTATTATAATCTCAGACCTCAAACCCCAGAAACGAATTAGGTTATGATAATAGGCGTACCAACATCTATAGCTTTATTTAATCCAACAATAATTCCAGAGGAGAAGGTTTCCCATCCTAAACCCAATATATATAATATATTACTACCAATAAAATGAAGTCAATCCCATCCTATATGTATTATAGCAAAGTCGTCTAAAAGAGGTCTTTGGTATCAAAATTTAATTTCTTATATGATGACTCAGATTGGAAATGATAATCAGGCATTCCATTTTCATTCTTATGACAATTTAGTAATGGTATTAATCATCATTCGTTGAGATAATATCCTCTTGCCTAACTTCTGGATTTCGGTTAGTGGTATTGACATTACTTTTAAGCACTGAAGGTGTTGTTCGAGTAGACTAATAGTCTTTTGTAATTCACCACTTTATGACTTACCATTTTAAATTATTCTGTCCGCTTCTAGGGTTAATATTTTCTCTTATTTAGGTACAAAAGTTATATTTATATCC
>JAATVR010000177.1 GCA_014523665.1 Nitrososphaerales archaeon TH526 | reverse complement strand
TCGCTTATCATATCTAAGAACAGCATATCCTCTTTCTGAAAGATACTCACCCATATGAGAGTATGGAGAGGTCGATGGAAATACTGATCCAGCGCCAGCGCCCGGAAAGATAATTACGCCAGGGAATGGCCCCTCACCCACAGCGGGAATGGTTAGCTGAGCATTGGTTTTCAATCCATTACCAAGATCAATTGTTAGATTTCTATGCTTCACTGTCTCTACATAGGGTTGAGCGTATACATCGGTTACAGCTGCTGTGTGATGATCTGAAGTTGATTCACTGAGAATTGAAACCGACATAGCAAACAAAAATACTGCTGAAATGATTGTTATTGATACATACAAGACGTCATGATTTTTCCTGCGGTAATCCGGATTTAGTAGAACCACAGTCTTGCATAACTGGAACTTCGTAATATAGTTAATGCTATTGTTGGCTGACTTTCTGTGAAGATACTAAGTCTTTTGAACCCACTTTAAAGTGGGCCCAAAGGTATGTGAATCATATTTGACTTTAATTGTGGGCTCGGACTAAATGGTATATTCAAAAATGAAATCAGTTTATAGAATTATGTTGTAGTCATTCTATGTCAACCGATAATTTCTATTTCAGTTATAGCCGGCTTGTTGATATTAACATGTCCTCCTTAAACGGTTAGGAGTTGGTAGAAAAGGTTGTAAAACTTGATCTTAACGCATCCATTATTAGTAAACTCCGGCTTCTTCCTTAGATTGCTCCTTACCATTTTTATATGCATGAACACGGCTATCACAACTATTTATATTATTAGTTTTCTCCATACATATACAACTAACAATGGAATGAATGACTAGTAATAATATACAGTATAGCAAGGATTTCCTTATAATAACGGATTTTTGTCCAGGGAAACACCCGAACAGTCCTATATCGCAAGCGATATTACGAGGGAGTAAGTGATACATGCTAACTAGTAACGTGACAATCTACCATCATATATTTTCATTAGATGGCATACTGCGAGATCAGCCTTCATTAATTTCACATCCAATACCGTTCCTATTACGGTCGAAATCATGCGGGTCTGGGGGAAGGACTCTAAAGTTCGTTAATTGAATATCAACAAAACAATCTAAGTCTGGAGGAGGAGGTGGTATACATACATCTGGATACGAAGGGCTGCAGATCCCGCTTGGCGATGACTGGTAGGAATAAGGATAACCTGGTGTTAGGGTAGGATAGTAGGAACCATAAGGGTTGTAAATATTGTTTCCTGAAAAAGGAGACGGAAGGATGATGGTATTAGCCTTATCAGAAGCAGGAGTGGCGGGGAGGGGTGTCTTTATTTTGACATCACCAGTGGAACTGAAAGCAAGCGTTCTACAATTATTGAACAGATTCTTTACATCAAAGTCGTCTCCTTGATTGGTCTTGATATTGTCTTTCCCAACAAGGATTTTTCCAGATACATCATCACCGCTGGTAAAGAACAAACCTCGGTTATCCTTATCAAATTGGATTTGCAAAGCCATTAACTCTTCATCATTGATAGGAATGTTTACGGCTTTATCTGGAAGTCCTTCAATGTTAAATGAAAATAGACCTGCTCCACATGCTATAGCCGGAATAGAAGGAAACCATGGCGAGATCTGTTGTTGTTGCTGTTGTAACCCAAATGATGAGCCAAGCGAGAATGGAGTATTAGCAAGAGGATCATAGATTGAAGGTGCTACTGCTGTTTGTGCTAGTATCCTTGGGATCATTGGCGTCTGAATGCCCACCCTGCTATCAAGTAGACTCATTTGTAACAGGAGAGTAAATACTAACAAAACAGCAATCAAACAGTTCTTGAATGTTGAATGACAAAGAACAGATTGATTACAGACTATCCTGACTCACTTCTCCTTCTATGAATAACCTAACAAAATAATATGAAATTTTGAAAGTTAATATCTATTTTAGAAATGGTATAACATACTAGAAGATTAGGCTATATTGTAGTATTACAACGACAATAGAGATGACATTGACAGCCACAATTCTTACCATTGCATTGAAAATGTGCGTTTGTTAGGCATGTCAATGACTTCACTATTCCCAGTCTATTCTTTACCATGCGTACCCCATATCGAGTACTAGGCAAACAGACGACCTTTATAACGAGAAGAGCCTACTAAAATCAGGGGCCCCTACCTCCAATGAATTTTGAGAATTATTTATGTAACGCCTAAGTTGGCGCTAAGGGTTTTTCCATACTCAGATCTTCTTTAGAATAAATATTGCATATCCTCTAAGACTAAACTGAGAGTTTAGTTAATCGGCGGTTATTATGTTTCATCATTTTGGTCTACGCAGGTATATGAAAGAAAAACTGCCATTTAATAATGACCAGAACAATGAGCAAAAGTCAAAAACTGGTTCACTCCATAGCAGCACATCCGGGATATGTGATATTCCTTAGCCTCGCACTGGTTGCAATAGTCTCTGTAGTGCTAGGAATGTTCGGCACTCAGGAAGCAGCAGCAACGGGCGGTCTATGTAGCAGTTGCATCCCACACTTGACGATAGGCAACCTAGACATATCCAATATCCTTCCTTCCATAGTTGGTATCAGGTAATAAATAATCAGGAACCACAAGAAGAGGAAAAAGGCCAGAGTATTTTCGACGAGAGGAATGAAATGATACACTGGCCTATTTTTTCTATTTACATCCTCAGACATTTGGTGACTAATGCCAAAACATAAGTGACAATCTAGGCTTCTTTACCAATAACTGGTCTACAATAAAGATAGTAATGCGTACGATTAACGCTAACGAAGCCATTATGTCACCAGGATCAACTAAGATTTGGGTAGGTGTATCAAAATAATAGACTTGAGCATATCTATGTGTTTTTTTATTATGTAAATATAGATGTTGACAAACCTAATGCCAGACCGTCATATTGCTCGCTTGGATTCATTCATTCAACACAAATCCCTGGTATTGCAACCTTCTTGTATAGATGAGGAGACATCACGGTAGTGGGAAGAGTATTGGCCATATTTGACTTAAAATCGGGGTTATCAAATGCACGCTTAAATTGTGCTGCTGATTCCCAGATTACATAATTAAAGAAGGTGGTACTGCCGGCAATACCCCTATGCAGTTGTGCGGAAATAAATCCAGGTTGCTGCTTAAAGTACTTGGTAGTTTCTTCAAAGACCTTTAGGAACTCATCGACCTCATCTGGGCCTACATTAAATTTATTCATCAAAATTACCAGCCCAACATCTTCTTCCAACTGTGCACTAAGCGGTACCTTGTTGTCAGATTCAACGATTTTTACCATAACTGATTTCTTGGTTCTAAATATAAAAACTAACTAACTAACAGTAATAGAAACTAATGCCAGAACATAAGACTAAGTCTGAAAGAATCAAAGCAATCATCAAATGACGTAGCCTCTTTATCCAGGGAGCCGTCACCTTTCTCTACTGCAGTCCTAAGTGATGTAATTAACTTTGTAAATTTAGGATGAATAGCTACCATGCCATTTTGATACTCTAAAAGTTCTTTGCAGTGTGCTAACAATGCCTTATGTTCTTTTGAGAATGGCACTGGAATGACAAACATATTCTGTTGAAGGAACTGCAAATCATAGACTGATGGAAAGTTCTTTTTGTAGTATGCTATTTGTTTAACATAATCGGAGTCTTCATTCACTGCCTGCTTTAGTGTTGATATGAATGATGGATTAGCAGCATCAACAAAGATGCGGCATGAGTTATCAAACCTAATGTCATACTTATCAAGCAGGTTAACAGTTGTCTTTATCATCTCATTAAAGTCAGACCTTGGGTACTCTTCTGCATGCAACACATTGACCATGCCATCAACCAACTCAGTGATACAGACATCAAAGTCGGAAGAACAAAATCCTGGGTATAGGCCTGCGGACTTCTGAGTGTATCCCCCATGAGACCTGGATACTTTAGATTGTAATTCCAATCAAACGATTAACTATATGTCTAACAAATATTCATCTTTTCGGCTTTGACAGTGGCATAGAAGCATATTCTTGATCTCGTCATGATCTCCTAGCAAGGCGTTGATAATCTTGATTTTATTTTCGGCAGGCATTCCTTCTCCACTAGACGAAGACTCCAATGAATCAAGTGCTGTAAGTCTCCATCGATTCTGGATTGCAGTTTCTATTGTTTTCTGGATTTGATAGAGTATCCTTCCAAATGAGGAAAGACTGTATCTTCCATTTTTCTTATTGATGAGGCCCAAAGACATTAAACGATTGATACGTTGGTAGTATTGTTTACGTGTTAAATTTAACTTTGATATAAGGATCTGACTCCCATCTCCGGATTGTTGTCCATTTGAATCTGACGATACTGCAATAGTACTAAACAGAATCCAAGACTTGTCGTCTGCAATAGCATTAAGAACCTTCGCCCCTGAAAGACCATCTGGACACGATATAACACATTTATTGGCGTCACCTTTCTCTAGGAGGCTGCTATTCATTTTCTGATTTCCGGAATGCATTTTAACTTTGCACCAGTTTAGGTGACTTCGATTGATAAATATAATGCATATGAGTACTAGTAGATAGATATCAGACAATTTATCGAATTAGGAAAAGACCTAATCGCATATCGGATCTATAATGTACAACCATGCCAAAACTGCATTGATAACCTAAGCGCACCAAATAGTTCCGATCTCATTGAGCATGATGTATGGGGTCAATACTTGATTTTCATCCTTTAATATTATTGCTTCAGCACCAGCGTTCAAGTTGTTCATGATTAATTCCTATATAATTCAGAACTATGGGACCTAATAAAGCACCAACTTTGGTTTGGGGCCAGTGGTTTATGAACCAAATTTGACATTAATTTTGGTCCCATACTTGTACTCAATATTCAACTTAAAGACACGATGACATGATGATCATTAATCAGAGTTCGTTGGGATCGGACTAATTTGATATAATTTAGAACCCATTCAAATAATTCTTAAGCTCAAATACAATTTCTAATCGCAACTAGAGACTTCATTTAGATTTGAATCAATGATGTGTATCTGACTCCTATTGATAGTAACATTAGTAGTTCTTAGACTGCTACAATCAAATAAAGAATCACTGAGCACGGTAAGATGGAGAGTAGCATTTGTTAGATTTGAACTGCGTAAATCAGCCTTGGTCAAGTCGACAAAATTAAGATTAGCATTTATTAGTTTGGAGTGCCCTAAAATCGCATGGGTCAGATCGGCGCTCAATAGATCAGCATCTGTTAAATCAGCACTCAATAGATCAGCATCTGTTAAATCTGCATATCCAAGGTTAGCGTGAGTTAGATTAGCATGGCTAAAATCGGTGTCCTGTAGATCGGTATCGACAAGGTCAGCGTTAGTTAGATTAGCGTGGCGAAGATCAGCGTTGGCTAGAACAGCGTAGCTAAAATTAGCATTAGTTAAATCGGCACCAGGAAAAAGTGTATCCGTTAGATCAGCATCACTCACGTACGCGTCTTTTAGAACAGCGTTTGAAAGATTGGAATTTCTCAGATCAGCATTGTAGAGACTAGCATTTCTCAAATTTATTCCAGACAGATCACCAGAAATCTGAACATTGTCCAATG
>JAATVR010000176.1 GCA_014523665.1 Nitrososphaerales archaeon TH526 | reverse complement strand
TGGCAATGGAAGGTATGTGTACACGATACAATATAGAGAATGCTAGGCTTACTAGTACATACGATCGTCTTAAACGTAAAAAGATCCAAACAACTGCCAATTTTTACTCTGAGCTGGCTGAGAGATTCATTTTTAGAAGCGATGCACAGAATTACATGATCTTCGGGGATCCAGCTGCGCGACTTCGTATCAATGATTGAATCAAGCCATCAATGTTCCTTATGCCACTACAAAGTGTAATCTTAGATGGACACTTAACTTTATATGGTTATCAAATTCCCAATGTGTTGTTACTCGTTATAAAGTAACAAGAATATGATTTAAGCCAAGCTGTATTATCTTATATCTGAGGAAACAATCATTATTCTTGTGCTTTGACTGTAAATACTTTTCTGTATTCAATGACCTTTCGTAATTGATTGTATGCATATCCTTCAAATAACTTCCATATACCATAGGTAATTCGAATACACAAACACTTGCTGGTATTATCGCCATGAAGATATTGTCTACATTATCACTGGGCCTCAAATTTATGTCAAATTTGATTTACACTCCCTTGGGCCCATTGTAATATTAGTTCTCAAATGATATTCTCTAACCGGAAAAAGAGAGAAACAAATCGAGTAATCCTATGCTGTCGTTACTACTATTCTGTAATCCATTCACACTTTAATCCAAATCTCGCATGATGTTTTTCTATAGCTCTGTTAGAAAGAGCGTTATGGGAGCAGGGTATACGAGAGGCACTGAAAGAAGGCGAGAGAAGACATGAATGGAAAGCAGCACATGGTTTCCGCAAATTCTACAAGACTCATGCTGAACAGGTGATGAAACCGATCAACGTAGAAATAACAATGGACATAACATAGGAATATCGTCTAGCTATTATCGGCCCCAGGAGAAGGAAGTACTTAGCGACTACCTAAACACTATTGATCTCCTCACCATAAACGATGACAGAAAAAAACTACAAGCGGAAATATCAGAAATAGCACGGCCCTTTGTTATGGTTTGTTAAGGGAAATAGGCTGTCTAAGTCCAGCTTTCCTTTTCGCTCTCAATATCATAATCAACATTAATGCCTAGTTTACCGTCAGAGCAAGTACATGGATCATGTTTACAATCGGGGCATTTAGCCAATATTTTCCTAATATGGAAACTCCTATTTAAGCATACCTATTAATCGTACTTCGACCATTTTAGCTATATTAACTCTTGCTAATCGACACTTATTGACTCGAAAATTGTTAGGCTCTATGCAGGTAAAAGACGTGGACTTGGGAATGTATTATCAGGTGCATGCACATCACCGCTGATCGCACTTAAGAACATAAAAACTATAATGAAAAACAACCCACCGATTAAGAAGTACCAACTCCTATCTATCCATCTAGCTTTAGTATTATTTATGACCTCAGATAGCTTGACGCTATCTCGCATCGTGCCAGCTACCTTCCTAATGACTATCCTGTATTCTGCTTCCACATATCTATCCATTAATCTGGAAACATCAGGAACTGCTAAATAATTTCTAATCTTAACTGCATACATAGCGCATGAAATGGAAGAAATCAGCATAGCTAGGCCCATAAAGTAGGGTATTGAAGTCAGAGGCGTGCTTGTCTCTTGAATAAATTCGAGACCTGCTATTCCTACCAAAATTCCTACAATGACTGATACGAATCCTATCAGATTTCCACCTTTGCTATCAATTGAATTTAGTCTGTCTATTTCCGAGTCATACCTTCTCTTAATAAGATCGAGGATTAACTCGTCCCTTTTTTCCTTTCTACAATCATCGGCTTCATCTTCCAATATTGTCTCAAGGGGTGGATTCCCGGGCCTAACCTGTAGTTGTGGAATTGAGCGTGAAATTATTACAAAGGATAAGATTCCAAGTAGCGCGCCAACAACTAAAATATGAAATACTCCTTGGCTTTGATTTGCTATCCCTATATATAAGACGCCGATTACAATTATTGTAAGAACTGCAATAATAATTTTCCTAGCATTAGAAAGCATTAGTATTGATACATTGCTTACTTGTCACTTTTAGTCAGTTATCATTGAATCGAATTAAACAAACCATAGTAGTTTTGTCTATAGGCACGTAATGACTATCCCCAAGTAAATTAAATACGTCCTACATCTGTTTATGTGTTAAGTCTCCAAAACCTCTACTCGCTACTGCTGGCTGGACGGCATACTCTTCCTTATTGTACTAATTCTTTGAGAAATTTAAAAGGCAAGTTCGTCGCCCGCGATGATGAGAGGAAAACCCACCCCATCGAGTAGGCCTTTGTTTGCTGACCTTGATTTATCTAATGTGTATTCATCATCCTTAGTGTAAATGACTTTAGCGACCGTAGCTCTTGCAAAACAGGGGGCTAAGGTTACAGTAGCCATACGGCGCTCAAAAGAAGGCGAAGAAACTGTGCGTTTGATCAAAGAAGCTGGAAGCGATGGTATCTTCGTGAAGACCGATGTGGCAAACGAAAATGATGTCACGTCATTGGTAGAGAAGACAGTCAAGCAGTACAATAGATTGGTCAACCTCGCCAGAATCAACCAGAATTACATTGTATTTTATGTTCAGGGCCAGTCCAAATAATTCGAGCCGGTGTTCGACACTTCTCAAAATACCTCATTGATATACTCTTGGACTTCAGTAGGTTCAGATGCAATAGCAAAGATTTTTTCAAAACGAATTTCATCATATACTCCTATACTGATAGCCGCTACCTTGCTGATCACAATTTCTTCGCTTCAGAGGCACCTATTGCCTTTAAGTTATCATGCTCCTTTTGAGGCGACTTTGCTATTACTCTTCTCAATGAGGAATCTGTTGCCAGATAAAATGTTCGCCGTTCGTATAGATAACGATACGGAGCGCTAAGGAGCGAATACAACACTTATGGCCATATTTCAGATAGTCACCTCTAATGGAATCTTATTCAATTAAGACAATAGTTATTAGATATGCTCCACAGATACTATTTGATATGAGTAAGAATTCTGGTCAAATAACAAAGCCAGTAGCTAACCTTTTTCAGGACAAGAATTTCGCTTTTGTGTCAACACTTATGAAGGACGGATCACCCCAAATCACTCCTACTTGGATAGATATAGAAGAAAATGCGGAACACAGTATTTTGATAAATACGGCAGAGGGTAGAGTAAAGCATAAGAATATTTCTAGAGATCCCAGACTAGCGATATCTATTTTTAATAGAGATAATCCGTATGAAATGGCAACG
>JAATVR010000175.1 GCA_014523665.1 Nitrososphaerales archaeon TH526 | reverse complement strand
TTCTATCCTGATGGTTTAGCAATAAACTGAATGCAAATTAGAAAGTGAATTAGATGTGAAGAGATTTAATCAAGATGCCCATATTTCGAATTCAGATTCCTCGCTTCTTATTGTACCACTCACTAAATACTGAAATATAATTGCCAGTAGACTAGTACATGGTAAAAATCATTGAAATGGACGAGACGGTTAGCCTCAACCAGCAGTTTCAAGAGGAAGTTGGGGCAGTGATTCTAATGAATAAATTCAACGTGAATCCTGACGAGGTCGAGGAGTTTTTGATAGTATTTACAGTCACTACTAATTTCTTTAAACAACAACCAGGATTCATCTCCGCCCAGCTGCATAGAGGAATTGCTGGGAGCTCAACCTTCGTTAACTACGTGATATGGGAGTCTGTGGCTCACTTCAAACAAGCATTTGATAGACCTGAGTTCAAATCAAACATGGCCAATCTTCTTTCCAGTACTGTGATGTCGCCTCACCTATTCAAAAAAGTTGCAGTCCCAGGGATTTGTGTAGATTAATTAATCTGCCCATTTCGATCCAATTTCGGTGTCGTTTGTCTGCAGATCTGCAAAAAGTTTTTGCCGGTAATGTGCGATTTGACCCAAATCAAGTGAAGATCAAACTGGCCAGTCTGATCTAATCATTTTATTAGTAACTACTTCATTCGAGAGCTGTATCTGTGTAAGTATCTTGAACTTAAATATCTGGAATTCAATCTTCTCAATTCTATCTCCCTAGTTGCCTGAATCATTAATCTAGCATTCAAACTTATTGATGAGAATGGTTAGCAGATCGTATAATGCAGATGCATGTTAGATGACCTTCGCATTCCATGTGTAGGAAATCCCTATTGGTTTCACGTTACCTCTATTTTTCCGTTTCTATAAGACTGTTGGTAAGTTTTGTAATTAGGTTATTTCCTTCATGGTATATTTTTGCACCTTAATATCCGCCACAGCACGTAAATGAGGATTTCAATGGTAAGTAAATTTAAGAACAAATGCTTAAGAACAAAAAATTTTTTGCGAACGTTCGAATCTCCTTTCACAAATCACAGAAAGGGTATGTAATTGCCAAGAATAATTATGAGCTTGACAGAATGGAGTAGTACGCAAATATTATTCAGAAATTGTAGAGTGAACTTGGATTACACATTTCTTTTTTTCCTGATTTAGAGTTGGTACCTCAAGAATATCATTATGATGATTCATATGATTCAGAGAATGAGTCGAACATGACGTCTAAGATACATTGATTTGTTGACACAAGAAAGATTAGGATTCATCGATTAAAGACGATAATTCATTACTCCCGTCCATAAGAAATTGGGTATGGCCTTTTTTCGGGCGATGAACATGTTGTCCACTTCGGGAAAACCTAGTACCCTATATCGAAAGCGGGGTTTACCTTTTTTGATAAGGAGCATTTATTTTGCCATAAAAAATCCTACATTCTATGTTAATCTTTTGATTATTAGTATTCATCATCAATGTCAGATTTTAACTGTGGTAGTGAATTCAATAATTCGCCTGCTTTCTTACCCAACGCTTGCATTTCTGGATTATCTGCTACAGCTTTAGAAGTGCGCATTTCAATCAATGCATTCTCGTCATGAATCTTCAGCAGTCTGGGAATACCTCTCTCTATTTCTTCGTCAGTAGGTGTCCAATTCTTTAATTCATCTTCAATCGTTTCTTCTGTTGGTTTAACCGCCGTATTTGCTATCTCTGTACAATACAAAAATAATTCTTGAATATTTTTTGGAAGGATATGGGACTTGTCACCAAAGTATTCTGTCGGCCACTTAATTGCACGATTATAATTGCGCTCTGGAAATAACTCCTGCAGCTTCTCTAAAATGAAGTCAGAGAATAAGTTTGCCCTTACAACCTTGATTATGCTGTCTAATTCTATACGTTTTGCTTTTGCAGGATCTCGATTTCTTAATAACCTATTGATTGCAGCTCTTTCATCGTTATCTAACTCATCATGGTCGTTTGTATTCATGACTTTCATTACCTCGTTAACATTCAGACCTGTTAGATATTCGAAATTATCAAAAATGTATTTGTACCTCTTGTAATGCGTATATCTCAAGTAACGAACATCTGTTGCTGCAACAGTGGCAGTTATTACATTCATGCCTGGCTGTTGTTATCATCCTTTTGTTCAGTTTTTGGATATGATTCTTCAACGAGTTCTTGAAGCTCTCTAAAAGTTCTTACCTGCTTTTCGACAAGCTCTCCATCATCATTTCTAATATTAACCCTAATGCCTTCTCCTTCTATTTTGCCCCTTTGTACTTTAGGTACAAAGCAATCAAGTGTGTCCAAACCGATACCCAGTCGTTTGACTCGTTCACCATAATGGAACTTAGTTGTATATTTCACACCATCCTTCAACTCAGTTATGCGATTGCCATCTTGGTCGACAAATTCTTGATATACATCTTCAGCAATAATACGCTCAGCGATATGGATGCGGCGCAATCAAAGTCAGTTAAGATCACTACATTCCCACCTTCGTCGATGATTCTGGGTACTAGGTCTCGAGGATAATCAGCAAAATGACCCTGTGTATTGACAAACGCTATTCCATAGATGTCAGCTAAGTACTTTATGATCTCAACTACACCTTGTTTCTCTATGAATACAACATCAGTACCTTTTCCTGCCAGCTCTGGTATATCAACAATATCCACTCTGTGCCACCGTCTGTCCACGTACATTGTAGCTCTTGGAGACGCAAATATGCCTAACTCTTCACGTCTTGGAAAGCCTTTAAGTTTCTCACAACGTTCATTTATCATCGCAGTTACATCCTTTCTTGTGTTGGCCTTGATCAATATTATACCATACATCCTCTCTATTGGTAACAAATATTCTTCTCTCAAATGATACCAGACAGTTGATTGAGTCCAAGGATCATAATCAGTACTATATATATCCAATATTGATGGATTGTGTCTTACGACATCCCAACGTTTCTGTAATAACTCATCCAAATTTGCTGTGACACCTTTATACTCTTTACTTAGTTTGACTCTATTTTGTAATGGTATTCGTTTAAGTAATCGTTCTATAGTCTCTGCAATCTTGGTGGAATATGGCTCAAGTTTTAATGTCGATTTTCCATAACCGAATTTATACTCTGGTCTTTGTGATACTAGATGCGCAATTATAAGGCAAGGTTGTCTTTGTTTGTTCAATGGTATATTATCATTATAGCTTATGTCTGCGCCAGCCGCCGATACTCTCAGGATCTCCTCTATATCTCGTGCTTGCAAGTGTATTCCATTCCTGTGGAACCAGCTGTAACCGTGTTCATATTTGTCAGCTTTAAAATATAATTGATGATTTACTGAAGTAGAATAGTTGACGCCACTTATTATAGTCGATGTTCCTTTCCAGTTTTTGATTGGAATAGCTAATATTTCGAAGTACCATGGATACTTGATGACATTATTATCATGGATTAAATCCTTAAAGTCATATTTTGGGTCTTTGGTTCGTTCATATTTTGCACAGTTAAAGTCAAGCTCAAATTCTGTTCCTAGTTGTTTGACTCTGGCTATTAGCGCATCTTTTCTCTTCCGCACCTTATTATCATAAGGAACAGACAGCTTTGACATAGGTAAGCTTTTTTAATCCTTTATGAATTTGATCGACTACGTGAAGTGTTAACTCTTCTAGTTTTATACTCTTCAAATCGTCAAATCTTCCTGGTTGATTAATCTCTCTAAAACTACTTCCATTTAATGCGTCATAAACTGACATGTTTTTTCCATATATGTCACTAAGAAAATCATAAAGCTCTATTGTACTATAGCAGTAGACACTATTTAGATTATCGTAATTCTCTGGTATGGGATGTAATGCTTGTATTGCAGCAGTATGATCGCCGTCGAAAGATTATGTGAGAAACAAAACAGTAATGACCCTTTAGCGGATGATATAGCATTTAGAAGTCTCAAAATACTACCAATTATATTTCTGGTGTTTAATGCATTCTCAATACAGGAGTATTGGGACATTGGCACCTCGATGCATTCCTGACTATGCCAATAGTGTTAGCCAGGGACTATTATAGGTGGATAGCATTTCAAAATCCCGAGAATAACTGTTACTTAGTTAGGTATTAATAGTTTGCGAAAATCATACACATAAATCAAACAAGGCTTGTGGATCAAAACAAATTATGCTGAGGTTTCAAAGCATAGAGTTTTCGAAATTCGGCGCTGAGAAAGCGAAGGACTATAGCGGACTTCACTCCAGCCTCGACCAAGAGAGTTACTTTTTAGATCAAAGTTCGGAAATTCATAGACAAAAAATATCTCAGGCCTTAATGACTTATAACAGGGAAATGTCCCTTTATCTGAGGACAAGAGTGTTGATTTTCAACCCGAATTATTATGCCATCCACATTTCATTGATAATCGTCCTGCTAACATGTGTTTTTTGTTTCCAAGAGATGTCATTTGCTTCTGGGCAAGTAAACAATAT
>JAATVR010000174.1 GCA_014523665.1 Nitrososphaerales archaeon TH526 | reverse complement strand
GAAGAATCATCAACAGCTCCAGCTCCAGAATGTACCCCTCCTGAAGTACTAAATCCTGACACGAATCAATGCGAAGCTCCTCAACAACCAGCTGACGAAGGTGCAGTAGCTCCACCGGCTGACGAAGGTGCAGACGGAGGTACCAACGATAATAATGAAGAATCATCAACAGCTCCAGCTCCAGAATGTACCCCTCCTGAAGTACTAAATCCTGACACGAATCAATGCGAAGCTCCTCAACAACCAGCTGACGAAGGTGCAGCAGCTCCACCGGCTGACGAAGGTGCAGCAGCTCCACCGGCTGACGAAGGTGCAGCAGCTCCACCGGCTGACGAAGGTGCAGCAGCTCCACCGGCTGATGAACAAACAGATGCACCAGCCTGTCTCCCAGGTGAAGTATTCAACCCAGTTATCGGATCATGCGAAATTCCTGCTGCAACGGATCCAGCCGATCCCTCAACTGGCAGTGAAGAAACCAACAACGACGAAAATTAGCAAGACGACGGGTGATTATTGCATCTGAGACAATCTCGACAAAGCCCATAATTTTATTATTATTATTTTACTTCTAAACAAATGAACTAGAGCGTTGACGATTACCAGGGCCGCCAGAACCAGCAATGTCTTGCTGCTATAGAATATGATCCCATGAAATATTATGTTTTATGGTAACGAAAAGAATTTGCGTCATCACATAGAGCATGATGAAAGCTGTGAAATTGACTAATATGAAGCATGCCTTGTCGCTCTCTGGTCGAATGGGCCGCGATTTCTGATCAGCTGATGCGGTTCATGTATTGTGGAGGTCCTGTAGCTATTATGCTCGAGGTCGAGGCTGTAGTGTTTTGTTCAATCCTGAATCTGTTTTGAAGATTTTTGGAGAATGAAGAACGATACGCTCTTTGAATTGCTTTAGATTTAGTCTAATTTAATACAGATCAATTATTTGCAAGATACTATTCAAATGAATTTTGGCTTCGCCCATGAAAGCCTTCTTGCTATTTCGGGAAAGATTCAGACGCTACATCAGCATGAATCAGTAACCATTGTACCACGATTGAAGCTGTTCTCCTCTAAATTAGCAAGAGAGGAATAGAACAAAACTACGAACGTCTAGGTACAAAATTGAAAGTACAGCGCTATCGCGGCCGATGAACGCACAATCATTATTTACAATTAAATCCTGTAAATTCTTATATTTTCTCTTCTACGAATCTGACTAAAATAAAATGAAACTATGTATTTTAGAAGGCTGATTTAACTGCCTTTACAAATTTGCCCGAGTCCGAAACCCATCCAAAGACGCCTCCTTGCATCTTTATTTGCTTTATAGCGGCTTGATAATTGTCGTAATCTGTGGCACCGGTACCATCCTTTAGGAGTAGACACCAGTAACCATTGTCGTTGGCTTCCCTCATTATGGTGTGGACACATACATCAGTCGTGATTCCTGTTATGATAAGATGAGTTATACCGAGATTCCGCAAAATCAATGGTAAATTACTCTGACCAAATGCACCCTTGCCTGCCTTGTCTATTACGAACTCTCCTGGAATTGGATAAACGTCATCTATGATGTCCCAATTTTTTTCACCCCTTACGAGCAATCTTCCCAAACCTCCTTTAGGCGTATCCCCGATTCCTATTCCGTTTCCTATAATTTTGCTGCGAAGAATTTTATTATATGGCGCATCAGAGAGATCAGGAAGGTGCCCTTCCCTAGTATGGACAACCTTGATGTCTGTTCCATTTCGAATAGTTTCCAAGACATACATGATCGGCTTTATGGGAGCAGATGTTAACCCAAGATCATATCCCATTACATCAACGTATCCCTTTGGACCGCAGAAATCAACTTGCATATCAACGCTTATGAATGCAGTTCTAGCAGAATCGAATTCAACAAATGCCTTGTCGCCAAATCGTGGACAATCTTCAACTTCCACTGTTAGAAGTTTACCTTTAACAGGACCGTAAAGCCATGTAGGGAATTTGAAAGTATGGTTCTCTTTAAACTCCTCGTAGTCTCTTTCG
>JAATVR010000002.1 GCA_014523665.1 Nitrososphaerales archaeon TH526 | reverse complement strand
TCTACTAAAACAGAAAAGGTTTAGTGAGTTTCTGGCTCTATCGAAGGTATCAGTACAAAGATACTTTCCATTCGATTACATGAAATGGAAAAAGAGGGTCTGATAACCAGAGTGGTAATTTCAACGAAGCCGGTACAGATAGAATTTGACTAAGAAGGGTAAGATGTTTGAACCGATTCTAAGACTTTTGGGTGAACTTTCTGTGAAGTACGAGCCTAAGGTAATATTCAAGGATGGAAAGCCACGTGGACCTGAAGGCGTTTTTGGAAGAAATGTACGTCTATCTTCTGTTTATGAGTATTAGTTTTTTGGATAATAGATTCATGTTCTAACGTTAACATACATGACGATCTCCACTAGCCAAATGCTTAACTAATTTCATCTTGTTTATAGACACCTTTATTCCAACAGTATCACCTACTAGTGAATGTAGAAAGTCCATCTTGTCATTCACCAGCCAGAGTTATAGAATGGAAGATGACAGGGATAGGACTATAGTTAGAGGGAAGGTTACAGGATAGACATAATATATGATATAAAATCTTAATTATAACAATCAAAATGTAAAAACATGGAAAACATAAACACCTCTCCTACCGCCGTAGCTGCACAGGAAGGACCCAGCGTATTAGTGGTAGGTGATACTTATCGCATAGTTATAGGAAGTGAGCAAACAAGAGGTGTGTATGCTCTTATTGATATGTTGATTCCTCCAAAAGGGGGACCGGGACCCCATTCACACGCTACCTTCCAAGAGACGTTCTATATCATGGATGGGGAGATTAAATTAATAACAAAGGAAAAAGTATTTACTGCTACAAAAGGCTCGTATGTAAATATACCTTTTAATGGACCAGTACATAGATTTACCAATGAAACAAATGAAAAAGCACACATACTCTGTTTTATAACGCCCGCCGGTATGGAGAAAATGTTCATAGAAATAGGAAAGCCTGTAGCCGCCGACACTCTTTTACCTATTCCACAAATGACGCCGGAAGAACTAAAACGACTCCAAAGCATCGCAGAAAAGTATGGACAGAAGTTGTACTCTCCAGACTATTTTGATTAATGATAAGTTATTTCAGCTACTTAACGATACTACTTAATGATAAGTAGAATCATGGATAGATTTACTGATAGGTCAAACTATTAACAACGTATGGCCCCGGGTGAATGAATTAGGGCATTCAAATATTCATCCTGTTGCATTATTATAATCCCTTTAACTTGACAGATCATATAATCTTCACCGTATCCAGGAATTGATATAATGTCTTTTAAATTTACTCGTAGTGATAAACAGCATAAGAAATTGTAGATTAACTTGTAAATCAGATGCTTTAATTTTAGTATTTATAATACTGGGCATTTCGCGCTGTATGTGATTTGCACATTTACATTATTGTTTACAACTTCTATATATGAAAGTGTTTCCAATAAAGTTACCAATTGGTAACTAACCAATTTAATAATGAGCAATTCAATCATGTCATATGAGTGATTTGTTGGATCTTGTGCTCGCAGCGCATGGTGGGTTGGAACGCTGGCGTGAGGTACGATACCTTGACGTGCGGTTGTCGGCCTCGGGTGGATTGTTTCAGATTAAGGGTCACCCGGAAGGCTTACACGACGTCATCATGCGGATCGAGACGCAGCGGCCTGCAGTCACCTTTGTTCCCTTTGGGCGTCCCGATTATCGTGGCCACTTCACCCCCACCCGCGTGTGGATCGAAGATCGCGAGGGTCGTGTCGTCGAGGAACATGTCGACCCTCGTGCGTCGTTCGCCGGCCACGCCCTCGCGACACCCTGGGATCGGCTACAGCTGCTCTATTTCACGGGCTACGCCAATTGGAATTACTTCACCGCTCCGTTTTTGCTCACACAGTCTGGTGTCGACGTCCGCGAGATGGGGCCACATGAAGAATATGGGGAGACCTGGCAACGGCTGCAGGTGCAATTTCCATCGACTATCCCGACTCATAGTGCAGAACAGACCTTCTATCTCAATGAGAAAGGCCTTCTTCAGCGACTCGACTATGTCGCCGAGATCGCTGGCGCAGCAGGGGCGCACTATTGTTTCGATCACACATCGTTCTCTGGGCTGGTATTTCCGACGCTCCGCCGCGTAGTCGGGCTCACGCCGACTGGCCCGCTCATCTCAGGTCCGACTGTCGTCCTGCTGCTGATTTCCGATATCGTGGTATTGACAAACTTGTGACTGAAGTCGAAACTCTACTTGGAACTGCGACTCTTCCTTCGACTCTTTTCATACTGATGACAAATAGGTTGGACCCCACGGTCCTCCCTACTTGATCAACCATTGCCTTGTTACTACCGTATACAGGTCCATGACATTACCTTTGAATTCGTGGCTTGTTAGAGTGTATAGGTGATATGGTAAGGATCATATTTGAACACCTTACTGGATTGTCATTGTAGAAAACGAGAATAGGATTTGTAACATAAAAAATGGATCTCTAAATAGATAATTGTTATAATCAATAATAACAACAAAAGCCCTAATTAAGTAACTGAGTCTTAGGCATCCATATGCAACTAAGTGGCGGTGGAGCGTTAGTCATTTGCTTATGGGAGTTTCCACCGTCACTTCTTTGAATAATTTTTATTTTTATGCCTTTGAATTAGTAATGATAGTACCTATTCACTTTGTATCAGTCTGAATAGGTTAACAATAATCTCCTTCGTATTTTTGTTCCTCTACCTTGGCTTTACCGTCAACAGTCATTCGCATATATAATAGGAAATCCTATCAGTGTAATTGGACTAAATCGGGAAGATCCTTTAGTTTATTTTTTGCGGCATTGATTTGTATAAGAATACTCCATCTTGTAAAATGGTTTAAGTAACGTTACCAAAGATAGTATTTATAAATGATCATTTTCTTGTAAATTATGTTCATTACTCAATGTCACTTATTTGCTGTGAGTTGGTTAACCAATGTTGCCATGTCAAAATAAACCTTTTCGCAGTTTAATCTGTCTTCATCAAATTCAAAGATACATGCAACTGGGACATCCATTGATCGTCCTGTGGCTTTAATCCCAGCCCAGTCACCAAGATGCGTACCTTTCATTCTTACTTCAAGAATTACTGCATCTTCTGAGTGGTGTGTCTTGTCAATTTCAACTTTAAAGTCTGGGAATCCTGCAAAAATCCCAGAAAGCAATTCTCTGACTGCATCCGCACCATCGTGTATAATCCCCATCGGGAACACTTGATAACGAGGAGTAAAAAATGTGGCAACCGAAGCATCGGCGTCATGTCTGTTTTCAGCATTAACATGTTCCTCTACTATGGCCTCGCTCTTCTCTCTTAATGACTGCTGCTGACTTGTCGTCATTCCTAATAGCTAAGTCAATTACCTAATGAGTTGGATAAAGGCTTTTCTGCTTTCATGCATACTAACTGTAGCACCTAAAGAGTAGGCGAAGAAGCAGTCTATGGTACCTGTATTAGATTCCCTCTGAAGGGATGAAGGCTAATCGTTGTTGAAATTGCGTTGGCGAATACAAGAAAAGATGATTCAGATATTCAGATAAAAAATAAACAAGATCTTCTTTTTGTACTAACTGACAGAAATATCTTCGTCAAGGTATTAAAGCAAGCCAATAATACACTTAAAGTACCGAATACCTTGAGGAATAGCAGCTGAACAGAATTACAACTACATCGTAAATTACTTTATGAGAGTAAAAGATGAGATAAACATGGAAGAATGAGGTTTTATTAGAAAACTGCACATATATACCATAAACAATTCTTATTATGACAATGACAATCAATGCGTACGCGGCTTATGAAATAAACGGAAGATTAGAACCGTTCGTATATGAACCAAGTTCTTTGAAGCCAGATGAAATAGAGATTGATGTAGAGTATTGTGGTATTTGTCGTAGTGATTTGCATATGCTCAAGAACGATTGGAGAGTTTCAAAGTATCCACTAGTTCCAGGACATGAGGTTGTTGGCAGGGTGGCTGAGATTGGAAGTATGGTAAACCATTTAGAAGTTGGACAATATGTAGGACTAGGGTGGAGAGCAC
>JAATVR010000173.1 GCA_014523665.1 Nitrososphaerales archaeon TH526 | reverse complement strand
TTTGTCCTTATGATCTTGATTATACCCTCTGGTTTTTTCTTTATGTTCTCAGTTATATTTTTCTTGATATAATATTCAGATTTTCCACTTCGCAGCATGCTAGCAAGGTCATGACCTGGATTCTCAAAAAGACACGTTAAAAGTCTACCGTTGGAAGTCAGCCTGATTCTATCACAATTGCCACAAAAAGGCTCGGTAATAGAAGGAATAAATCCAATTATGCCTTTGCCATCAGCAAAAGAATAAAGCATAGCAGGATCCGTACTATTTGTATTATGATCATTATTGGCGTGAGACATTTTCAAAGGTAAAATTTCCATCATTCCTTCACTAATTATTTTAACCATCTCCTTCTTACTAAAGACCAGATTTGATTGCCAAATCCCACTGCCATCTAGAGGCATGAATTCGATAAATCGTACTGTGTGCCCAGTATCTCGTGCAAAATTGGCAAAGTCTACTATCTCCTCATTATTCCAACCCCTAACAACTACAGTATTTATTTTTACCTTCAACCCGAAGTGATGTGCCTTATCAACAGCATCAAGAACTTTATTAAGACCGTCTACACCAGTCATTGCCTTGAATCTATCTGGTCTAAAGGTATCGAGGCTGATATTTACACTTCCAAGTCCTGCATCTTTTAATAATTTGACTTTATTGCTTAATAACATACCATTGGTTGTCATACTTATCGATTTTATGTTGTTTATTTTTGCTAACGAAATAATGAGATTCTCTAACTTGGGTCTTAGTAGGGGTTCTCCGCCTGTCAATCTTATTTTTTCTATGCCAAGATCTGCTAAAATGGAAACAAGCCCTGTGATCTCATCATAATTCAAAAGATCTGCATCATTGAACCATTGAACTTTATCCTGTGGTGGCATACAGTACATACATCGCATATTGCACCTGTCTGTCACAGAAACTCTGAGCTTTCTTGCAACCCTACCATAGCCATCAGTGAGAATAGATTTCTCCTCCTTATAATGTCCTAGTTGATTCGGTTGTAGTTCTTCTATGTCACGTTTATAGTTGCTTCTCATTTCTGCTTTCATTCACAAGAGTTTACCTTTGGGATGATTTTTCTCTAATCGTCTGAGTTGTTCATAAAAATAGTCTTTCCATCCTTCAGGCAGAGCTTCAACTTTTACGGCGCGTCGCATCATTTTGATATCTTCTCTGTCACTTGCATACAATCTTACAATATCGCTGATGCCGACTTGATTAATGTCCCTCTTTATTTGTATTATTGAATCTCCTGCACCAACCTCTCCCTCTTCTAACACTTTGAAATAAATTCCTGAACGACCACTTGCTAGAAACTTCTTGAGTACATCCATGCGTCCAAATTTTACCCCAAGTTTATAACATGGCATTCTAGGTTGAGTTGCAACAACCTTTGAAGATCCTATTCTAAAAATATCACCTACATTAACATCGATTTCCATCAGACCCTCTATTGTAAAGTTCTCTCCAAACATCCCATTTGGCATTTCCATATTGGGATAAACTTTACGCCAGAATTCATAATGTTCTATCGGATATGCATATACTGCCTTATCTGGACCACCATGAACTGTCAAATCTGCTTGTTTATCACCATCAAGATTAAGGGTCCTTAACATTATACGTCCCTTAATAGGCTCCTTGAAAATACCCGTTAATACCTTCTGGCCCTCGAAATCTATTTCTTTAGGGTGGGAAACATTAATAGAAATTATTTTAGGCGTTTTTAGGACCTCCACTCAGCAATCTCATTCAATATTCCAAACGCACCATCACGCATGTTAAAGTGACACAATCATAAAGATATTCTAGTTAACTTATTCCTTACGGCTTACAGTAAGGTACGGGTAAGCCTCAATTCTTAAATAAAAATGAAAATCCTTGTATGTTATGAATGAACAGGTTTCAAGCCAAAAAAAGCGGTACATGAATACATCATACAAGACGGTAACCGTTGATGGGCTGTCTATCTTCTATAGAGAATCAGGGGATCCTTCCAGTCCGAAGTTGGTATTGCTTCACGGCTTTCCTTCTTCTTCTCACCAGTACCGTAACCTTATTCCAGCCCTAGCCGATCATTTCCATGTTGTAGCGCCAGACTACCCAGGTTTTGGGAACTCAGATTTACCCAGCACGAAAGAGTTCAATTACTCCTTCGACCGAATCTCTGAAATAATGGAAGAATTTTTGAAGGCCGTAGGTTTTACAAACTTTGGCCTTTTTACACAGGACTATGGAGGACCGGTTGGCTTTAGAATCATATCCCGTCATCCGGATTGGCTTGAATGGCTTATCATTCAGAATACAAATGCCTACGAAGTAGGCTTCACCGCAGCATGGGATGGATTCCGCAACGCACTCTGGAAGAATCGCACACCAGAAACTGAGGGACCTCTAGCTGCCTTTCTGCAACTTGATGCAATTAAGCAAGTATATCTGCATGGCCACAGGAATCCAGATATTATTAGCCCTGATAACTGGAATATGGATTTCCGATTCATGGAACGTCCTAATGCGAGGCAGGTACAGATGGATTTGTTCTATGACTACCGTAATAACGTTGCTTTGTATCCACAATGGCAGAGATTCTTACGTGAACGTAAACCGAAAACTCTAATTTTCTGGGGACAGAACGACATATTCTTTACTCAAGAAGGCGGCGAAGCTTATCTGAAGGATCTACCAAATGCCGAGATGCACCGGCTTGATTCAGGGCACTTTGCTGTAGAGGACTGCCTAGATGAGATCACCAATAATATCAACCGTTTCTATCTTGAGAAAGTGGTGAAAGTTCCTGCTTAATAATAATGATACAAACATACTTCTTAGGAGGAGAAGGCGGTTACTAATGTTATAGACCCACAGGACCCAGTTTCTGCATTTCCGCCTAGCACAAAGGTATCTCCTCACTTGTTCAAGAAAATTGCAGTGCCAGGTCTTTGTGTAAAATAGATTCTAGTCTGGAAGTGCATACAAAAGACAATTTAAAAATTCATAAGCGACGGAGATGAGAGTGAAAAATAGAGTAAACCTTCAATTGGATGCATAACTGAATATGTCCAAAACGGCCCCTCAATCTTTATAGCAAGTAGATACGCATCGAAATTCTATTAAATGATGTTAAATAGAATTAATTACTTCGCCAGATAGGATCAAATATTTCTCAAATTCTATTCTCATGTTTTCTTGCATTAAATGCAAATTTTTCTTTATAGATTTTCTGATGCATCCAAGCGATTTAGCACTCTGACGTCCCACTAGGCCAATATCTGAATCTTCATTCGAATCGATATTAAACCTAATTCTCATGTCATCTAAACCATACACTGTATGATATATTTCCGTCGCATCATTCTCAATTCTATGGAGTATCTGTTTCAATTCATGATTTGGAATATACTTATTTTCGTTTTGTA
>JAATVR010000172.1 GCA_014523665.1 Nitrososphaerales archaeon TH526 | reverse complement strand
CTAGGGAGACTGGCATTTTCAGGTAAGGGGAGTACTTTGTAATTAATTAATTACAATATATGTGGGGATTGATAAAATAACCCACTTGATTACAATATAAACCCAGTTCTTTTATAAAACTGAGATAAATAGGTGATAATGAAATCACAGGTTATAAGACATCGCGCATCGTTGTACCAAAACACAGTTCAAATCGAGTTACCCAGTCATCAAAAATCTATTGATAAAATCGTCGACGTGAACAGATCTATTTCACAGCAAGTTTGCAATTCATGTAAGTCTACGTCAGTGATCTTCGATGAGCCCAAGGGAGAAACTGTATGTACGGATTGTGGTATTGTCATATCAGAGAAACACATGACCCTGGAAAAGGGAATAGAATCAAAAGACACGACAGGTATGCCCTCTTCTCTTGTTTATCCTGACAAGGGACTAACCACTGTTATTACAAATCAAAATACAGATGCAAATGGCACATCATTAAGCCAAGATCAGATCAGTAGTGTTAACAAAATTAGATACTACAACAAACTGTCAGATAGCAAAAACCACATTAGAAATCTAAAAAATGCCTTCGCAGTAATGGCTGCGATCAAAGATAAGCTCAATCTTACCGACCCTGTAATTGAAAGGGCCGCATATTATTATCGTAAGACACTTAACAGCCAATTGATTAAAGGAAGATCAATCAAAGAGATGGTTGTTGCTTCAGTATATGCTGCATGTAAGGAGATGGATATTCCAAGAAGACTAGAGGATATTTCTGAGTCAGCATTTGCTGACAAGATATTTGCAGGACGATGTTTCAGGATAATGACACGTGAGCTAAGTATTAACTCTCCGTCTGTGGATGCAGCACGCTATATGTCAAAGGTTGCAGAGAATGCCGACGAACCAAAAGACTTACAGAACAGCAGTCGATATGTTGGATGTAGTGAAGAAAGATCCTATCTCGTATGGCAAGGACCCAAAAGCACTTGCAACAGCTGCTCTATATGGCGCATGTATGATAGAAGAGAAAGACAAAGTCAATCAAGCTAGAATAGCACAGGCGGGAGGAATAAGTGTCGTTACACTGAGAAAAAGAGTCTTGGATATCTCAAAGGTATTTCCTGAAATACAGAATGGGAAATAATGCATAATTTTCAAAATGTCTGCCGAACAATTCAAGGTACACAACCATCAATTGTGAAAAGTTATGTAATCAGCTGTGGTACTTGTCCTACCTACCTATTCTAAAAATACTTGGCTGTATTGGTTACATTGGAATTGGTTTTAAGTTGACAGAACACCAAAAGATTCAGCTTTAGCTGATTACAACAGAGCACCATCGTAGTGGATTTATTTTTAGTGTTAATTTATCTTTAGTATTAATAACCGTCGTACCAATTACTTAATCATTCACTAAGCAATTTCTCATCAAGCATCGTCAAAATCATTTTTTAATTTGGCTGATTCTTTTAAGCTGTTTACTTGAATGTAGTCACTTTTTGTTATTAATCTTGATAAAGATGGTCTAGCTCTTTCCCCTAGCGTGATTGCTTCTCTCCCCTTTCTCAAAAGAGAGAATGTGATTCCATTGTCTGCCAGTTTTTGCGCAAATTCAGTTGCAGTTCTTAACTTGTCAAATATACCGGTCTCGTCGTCTGGGACGCTGAAGAAAGTAGGTTCTAATAGATCGAGTTTCACTATTGTTCTGTCATTGTCATTATCTTCTCCTTCGGCTTGATCATTTCTATTTATATCAATCTTCAACGCAGGTCGGTTTGCTACTTCCAATTTTACAAAGCCTGATGTAGAGTTCAATATCTTAAATATGTCATCTACAATCTGATCGGTCTCAGAAACATGAAGATGCTTTCTACCAAATAGTATCATATTTTTCCTTTCCATTACCAGAACTATTGGAGACTGTCTTGATTCTTGTGTGCTTCTGTTGTCCAAATAACCTTACCGTTGAGTTTCCAAGTAGCACTACCCAAATCTCTACCATCTGGTCCTTTTGCTTTCGGTACGTCAACCTCTAGATCGTCGAATTCGATTGTAGTACTCATGTTTGTACCCGACACGACTTTTTCCATGACCTGGCTTACAATCTGCACCCATTGACTCTGTACCTCTTGTTCTTTTCTCATGCCTTTCTGCTCGCTTGTAGTATCGTCGTTCAACATTTGGTATATGATAAGCAACTTTAGATTTAAAGGGTAATAGGCTCTTTGACTAGGAAAGTAATATTCCTGCTCCTTTTGAACACGATTTGCTTTTAGCGTTAGAAATAATGAAATCAATAAAATTAATGTTTTAGAATATAGCAATAGGAAAGACTTAATATTCGCAAAGGTGGCTTAGTTCGGAAATGCTTGGCAACCTTTCGCTAAAGGCCAGATGGTGAGAGCGGTTCGCTTTTACCGTTTTCTTTGTAATGCTCTCAAGTCCCTTTTTCTCTTGACGCATGCTATCAAAATTATCTACTGAAAACGGGTTGCAATGCAATCCTACTTCCCGACCGCCATTTAATAAGGCTTGAATATCATCTTCGTGTTCAATTAATCTACCATTTTCATAATTAGTCCTGAAAAAGAAAGTGGACCTTAATCCGAGGTCTTCTTCTATGGCGATATAATCATGAATATTATTATAAGGGTTCTCTCTTTCGAGCTTCCTAAGGGTGTCTTCCTCACACCTATCTTTTCTAGCTAAAATATGATTTCTACCAGGTCCATTAAATGACCAATCTACATCATGGCTCAAAAAAATAAATAGCACTACAAGAAAATGAGCAATAAGGAATATAATACTATATTCATTGTCGGCGATTAGCTAAATAAGCCGCCCGGATGACCAATATTACTAAAAAAACAGAAAATAGCAAGCGAATCCAAACCTATCTGTTTGACTAGATTACCAAGAAATGAAAAGCGGTATACTGGTACTAGACTGAAGAAAATTTGAGCCGGAACATATGAATCTTGAGGTTTAGAAATATTGCAGCTGCACTAGCGAGGATATAGGATTCTTCCATTTGTTCATAATTTCCTGTGCTCTTGGGATACACGAGCAATTCTCATATACTTTTCAAAAACCTCTCAGTTTTTATCCTGCTTACGCTTCTGCCAGTTAATTGGGTTCTCGTCTCATCAATCATATGAGTCTGGTAATCTATTATCCCAGATCAATATTAGTTTATTTAGTTTATTATTTCAATTAGGATGATATGTCTGAAAAACAATCTAATCCAATTCCTGTAGTAGACGTAATCATTGAACAGGAGTCCATGATCTTGTTTGCAAGGAGAAAGAAGGAACCATTTAAAGGTTATCTGGGTCTTCCAGGAGGTTTTGTGAATATAGAAGAAACGGTTGAGACAGCAGCAAAGCGTGAAGTTAAAGAGGAAACATCTTTGGATATAGAGCTGACTGATATTTTGGGTGTCTATTCTGATCCTCAAAGAGATCCTAGAGGACACATTATGTCAACTGTGTTCGTAGGACAAAGTTCATCGAATGATAAAACGAAAAGCAAGGCGGCAGCTCAAGATGATGCTTCAGAAATAGAATGGATAGATTTATCCAAGGTTGATAATAAAACCCTTGCTTTCGATCACAAAAATATCCTCTCACATTATAAAAAATGGAAAGAGTCTGGAGGAACATTTTGGTCAACAAAGAAATGAATTACATGAGAGAATTGATAATAAATAAAATGTCCTGCAGTCGCTGTTTGAACAAACCTTTTGTATATACAAAATTACAACTATACGAGAAATATGTAAACCGGACAGCATTGATTGGATACCTCCTATATTGTCTTCTCCACCTCCGCCTGACAATATGTTGCCGTAGTACAGGGAAGCCAATTATGGTGTTCGTGTTCATATTGTGTTACCCTTGATTCTGAACTCTTTCTACGAAAGCCGCGAGAGTGGATCTTATCCATGTATAATAAATGGAGGCTAAGGGGGATAAATGAAGGCCAAATGGTTTTTGGAACACACTTAACCTATACAGCTAATTCCACCAAAATTTATTCTGTACGAGTCTGCTTCTCAAGCAATCTCTCCATCCAGCTTAGAAGCTATTGACAAGCAAAGCGCTGATACAGGTGGCAAGTTTAACGCTAAGACAAATGCACCAGATTCACAGGGCATAGTATCTGTAACTGCGGTCTACAATGGAAGTGGTCTATATCATTCCGTGGCTTCAGATCCGGCATTAGTAATAGTATCTAATTCAAGTCTTCCACCATAGCTCTAAGCCAACCAACTTAATTTTTTCTGCAACTTCATAGTATCTAATCAAAGATCTCGATATCTATTGGAAGCAGCATTCGAAACAAAATCATTTTGCGATAATGCGGTTATCATAAAGATCTGACAGTAGTAGCTAGTAACTTCAGCTTGTAGATAACTTGTTGACTATTATACTCTACAATTTATGAGCCAGAAGCTAATATCGAAACAAGAACATAAACAGCAACTGACAAACAGAAAATAATCGAACTATTTTATTGTGCCTATCTGAGACTATGACTGTTTTTAGCCTACATGTTCATTAATATGAGCTTTCATGTGTTCGTCACAAAAATGTTTGTCACATTCCGCGCATTATGTGGTTGTCATACCAACATTTCTACAATCATTATAAGACGCTTGAGACATTTTTCTAACCACAGATGTCTTATATTGCTTATTAAAGTTTCAAATTAACATCACATTCAAAAAAACATTGAAGAGCTAATTCAATCTAATTTTCTGGTAGAGTTGACGAAAAGCCGCCGCTGTCTAATACATCTGGACTTATTAGACAAGTTTAAGTAAAATGTTCTGCTATCCATCTCCATGTTATCGATCACGTGTCGTGACGTCGGACAGAATTGTGATTGTGTAGTACAGGGAGAAACGGAAGAAGAACTTATGAAAAATGCTACAGAACATGCAGTTAAAGATCATGGTTACACGGAAGAAGATATCATGACGCCTGAGATGAAAGAAAGAATAAAATCACATATCCATAAGTCTTAGAGTTATTATGGTCTAGGGGAATGGAAGTAATGTATGTCCATCATTACCACTAGACGACTCTTCATTATTTCCTGAATCTTCATCATTTCCTTGTTCATCTGTCTTTTGAATTGGTATCATTATTGTTTGTATTATTTTCCGAATAATTATTGTTGTCATTATTATTTCCTGAATCGGTGTCAGAAGTATCTAGATCTGTATCAGTCGTTGGAGTACCTAGATCATAGACCCCCATATTGTGATGATACCAAAAAGAAGTAGGTGTGGGCCATCCTAATCATTCTCTTTGTCTCCATACTCAGCTGTCAGTTGAGATCTTGAGGACTCTTGACTGGGGAAGCAACTACCTCCATTCCGTATTTGCTTTATCTCTTTTTCGCGTGACATATCTTGGAATTGACGATTCTCTCGTAGTTATAGTGACAAGAATAATCTATAAAGCTTAGACGAGGTCTGAGTGTCAAATGTGAGCTATATCTATGAAAAGATTAGATTGGACTACTTAATCGTCATGAGCTACTCTCCACGGCGTGTCACTAGAAACAGGGATATCATCAACAGAAGTAGGTACTACCTGGCTTTAATATCATCTAGAATTTTCCGAAAAGTTGACTTAAATTTAGATGGTATAGCATTGAGATGTTGTTCGATAGCCCATCCAAGCCATCCCAATAGTCTCATTAGATTCCATGATAAATCCGGTATGTTGTTCATTTAGTTTTAACCGATTGCGAGCTGGATCATTGCATATCTCATATGCCGTCTTACCAATTCTTTCCACCCATTCATGATCGTCGTCGGTAATATCAATCTCAATTTTCGCTTTATCTTCACTTTTGCTTATATTTGGCTGTGTCATAATAGCTATCCATTCCCCATGAGGCTTATCTCTTTCTCATGAAAGATCTTGCTTCTTTAGACCATAAAGCGCAATATCAGCTGGCCCTGGATAACCTAGCAGGTCTGGATGATGGACTACTACGTGTCTCTCGTATCCATTAACTGAACCAAAATCACTTTCATTGCAGTAATAACTTTTGGTGAGAAGCTGCTCATGTTTAGAGTTCATCAATGTTTTATCGTCATGCTTTTATCGCAACACCGAATTCCTATAAACTAAATGCATTTATTCTAACTTTCCCTGAATCAACGGCTTTATTGGAACTTGGTCTTTACGTATCTTCAATCTAGTAAAAATATCAGCAGAATGATCATTCCCGCTTTCATTTTCCACGGTTATTCCTAACTCTTGTGTTAGTGTATCTTTTCCCTCTCTTGCACCTATTAAAATTATTTGTGCGTTCTGATAGTCTATGAATTTTAAGTTTCTTGATAGCGACACAAAATTCTCATCATTGCTAAAATCATTGAGAACAGATTCCGGATATTTTGGAGCGTCTTCTGTTGTTGGTAAGTATTCTTCTCGTTTAGGTACTTTCGGATTAATAACGGTAATAATGTAACTCGCTTCTTTTTCAATTCCTAACTCTTTTTGTGCTTCTCCTAGCTCTTTAGGTAATTCTAATACGAAAGCTAATTCGGTGTGATTATTGTGATCTACGATAGCATATTTTCCCTCTCCAACTGGTCTTGCCATATCCCCCTCTCTAAATTCTTTAGATAGTAGTTCTTTTGTTAGCTCCGTAGGGTCATCAAATATGCCTCCTACTTTTGCCCAGTACCATTCAGAGCTCCTGGCTTCACTTTCCCTAATCTCAGGAAGTGATTTTTTGCCGATTACTAATAGTCTATAGAGACTCTTCTTACCATTTGATTCAGGAGCAAGAACCACAATGAATCTTCTTACTCCATCCATCCAGCTGATCATAAATTGATTACGCAATGGTCTTCGCGTAACTCTTCAATAGGATATCGTAACATAATTCAGCAAATTGCAACAAATTCCTTCCATCGATATCATCAGCAACACAATCATCTATGTCGAGAGGAGAACTGGATGATAGGTTTAAACCATATGGATTAGCTTTGAGTGTTTTAAAAACAGCTAAGAGAGCAGCTACTAGTAATGATCTTTTATCATTTAGTCTTTGGTCAACCATTTCCATCACCTTATGATAGTTAGGGCTTTTGCCAGCCCTTCGGAGTATGACTTGTAATTGACTCTGTTTCCTGTCGAGCGTACGCAATTGTACATTCTGTCTGTTGATAATTTCATTATTTGTGCAAATTGAATTTCTCATTCCCAGAATTTCTGTTCTCAATACAGCTTTCTCGCTATCCAAAGTTGCTACCTGATTTAATAACTCTTCAAATCTAGCTCTAAGATTTGGTAAACCATCATTTGCGAGTTCTATTAAATTAGAAATATCTTTATCTCTTGTAATTCTCTTGTCTTTTAGTATGTTATGAAGCCGTAGAAGAAGTGATAACGAATATTCTGTTTCATGATACAGTATTTCCAAGTTATCTAATTTTGAGAGTCTCCAGTACTGAACATGTAACTCTTCTACCTTATCTGCAGGCATGTCTAACTCTATTGCAACTTCAACTGATTGTTTGCCTTGCAAAAACAGCTCAAAAGCACGCGAATCTTTTGATTTCTCTAGTTTGTTGACTTGTTTATCTTCGCCGGTGTATTCATTGATGATATCAGCTATGTCTTTGAATGACATATGAACTGTTTCTGCTATCTGGCGTCGTGTCTTGCCTTGCTTGTAAAGTTCAATTACAAGTGTTTTTTTCTGATGTCTATTTAACAGTGCAATATCGGGCATAGAGAGAGTGAATTACCACAATAACTTCAAAGTTCTTACTCAAAAGCATTGTTATCGTTTATTTCTTCTTGTTATCATCTGATTACAACTGTTAGGGTCTGCTATTTTTATATGAATGAACACAACTGAGAATGCTTCCACCATTTTTTTAAAACCAAAATGACATATATATTGCATAATGCTATGTATAGATATATTTAAGAAATACTAATAGCGTCAGTCGTATTCGTATCGGATTAACAGATGTCTCTTGTATTGTAAATGGTAAGGCTATCAAGTGGTAAAGATATGCTTTTCAGCCGACTTCCGTAATCTTATTTCTTATTTCTGTGCTCCTGTGGAGTATGACTTTTTGGATTTCAATCAAAGTATCTTCAGACACTTCTTTTGACTGATCTAGCAACCACCGATTAAATTGTCGGTCGTCCTACCTAGCAGTATGATATATACCGTTATTAGCAAAGCTAACCTATGATAATTGCAAATATATCGGACAAGGCATCATGGAGTTGGTTGGTGCTCTTGTCTCAACTACCAACATATTTCTTTGAAAATCATCTTATTCAAGTTGCGATAAACTTTAGTATATTTTTTATTAGAACTTAACAAATTTCCAATAGTGAGTGCGACAGCAGATGCTACATAGCATTACTATTATTCAGCATAGTATTATTCTAGTATTGTAAATGCAACTATATTATCAGTTATTTCACACTGCATTCTACTGCCTGCCAAATTCAAGCTGTGAAAGGCATGAGAAAAAAGTTTCTCAAAATATAGCGACCACCTTTTTCCCATGTCATGCTGGATTACAAGTCTATACTTATTCTCTCTATCAAAGTTGTAGGAGTATTGGAAATTAGATATTCTCAACCATGCTTCGATGGTATCAAGGTATGATTTTAGACTATACTGACCTTTTAACAATAATATCAAATCCTTGAATTCGTTTTTTGCTATATGTTCAGAAAGCTTCTCGACTTCGTCTTCGTTCAGTCTTTCCATCATTGTCATTAACAAGGACTTTGGGAAGGAGATCATGCCAGACGTTGAGGCATACGAACTATACTCTGTATGATCTGCAAGTATTTGAGAGCATAGTGTGTTTACGTTTATCCTTTTTTGCTTGGCTTCACGGCGTAGGTTGTTGAGAATACCATTTCTAAATCTAAGCGTTATACTGCTACTACTATCGTCGTTCCTACCATTTTCGATAGCATTAGTAGTCATGGTCGCCATCGCGTATCTATAAAAAGCTCTTGTATAAAAGTTTTACGTTCATTGTCATAATAAGATTGCATTGCAATAATATACCGACAATACAATGGACAAGTTGAGCTTTTTCATATTACTTTGTGAAGGTTGCAGTTGATACACGTTATCTAAATATCTCGGGTGACTGACAATAGACGTGAGCCGAACTATTTCTTCACGCCGTTCTCTAGATACTGTTTCCTCATCCAAGCCTTTGAGCAAATGCGTTACTTTTAGACTTCCGACTGAGAAATTGCACAAGCTAACTAAAGAAACAGAGGCAAAGCAAGTTAGTTTAAACACTCTGATTAATCAAGTAATCAAAGAGCACCTTGATATGCACGGCGTAGCGTCGCAAGCTAAACTTTACTATATGCCAAAGCCATTCTTAATGAGACTAATCAATGAATATTCTGAAAAGGAACTAACTGAGATAGCGCGAGAGACTGCAAAAAATGATTTGGTTGACATAAGTTTGTTCCTTAGTGGAGAATTTTCAATTGCTTCCATTTCAGACATTGCGGATACGTGGTTAAGAATTTCTAAAATGCCCTATAGATATGAAACCAACGGTGATAGTTCTAAAATCATCATACAACACGAGATGGGGCTAAAGTATTCTTATCTGATTAAAGAGATCTGTAGGTATCTCCTAGAAGTGGCGTTTGAAGCAAAGGCATCTTACAATATAACGGATGATACCCTTGTTATAGAAGCAGATATTTTCAAGAGATAATTACGACAATACTTTGAAGTAAAGAGTAAGTTACTGCCATGAGCCTTTAATAACTTTGTAACTTATGTTATGCCGTCCAGTGCTTTGCGGATACTAATTGCGGAAGATGATCCTGATATATCAAAACTTTATAAAAAGGCTCTGGAAAAAAGAAACCATAACGTTGTCGTTACCGCATCTGGAGATACTTGTATTCAGAACTATTTAGATAATCTACCTCATACAGGGACAATCCACAAGCCCTCTTCAAGGGTTGCAATGACTTCTAAAATCGACTCTTCATACCACAGAGAAATGAATTACGGCAGCAGTCATACCAAGAAGGCTGGCCCCATCTTTTTTGTGGAGTCATCGTATGATGCTGTTATTCTTGATTACAAGATGCCAGGTATGAATGGTATGGATGTTGCAAAAGAAATACTAGCAGTTAATCCCCGTCAGAGAATAATATTTGCTTCTGCATATGTGGAAGAAACTTTACGAGAGTCTGTAAAGCAACTTAAACTGGTGGTTGAATTAATGCAAAAGCCTTTCTCTTTAAGCCGACTTATAGATATAGTAGAAGATAAAGAAGCATACGAAGAACTAAAGAACCTTAATTTGAATGTGGCCCGGATTAAGGATGCAGAATTGTCTCACCAAACACTTATGGATCTGTTGGAAAGAGTAAGGAGAATACAGAAGAATAGAGCATTTTGAGCATTGAAGGTTTTTTATTGGGAAGGCGAGCTACATCACGGAAGCCGTAAATCTGGAAAGGTCTAGTATCACTACAGACGATAATTGAAAAATTGAGCAAAGTGCAAGTCTACACCATTACAAATTATAGCTTAACAGGCTTTCCTCGGGATATCACTAGCGATACTATACGGTATAGAAGCTAGGGGTATAACTAGGCCCATTGTTAGCATTCGAGAATCTTGAAAGTGGCCAACTTAGACGGTCTATTCGGCGTGTGTATAATTAGGTGATAAATAAGCCATCTTGCTTTTCATCCTAATAACTGTCGTTACCACCATCAATTCTATCGTTTAAGTGCTTAACCCTTCTCAGATGACCGAACCCGCATACTCCAGGGTTCCGAAGCCCACCGGACCCGAAAATCCCCTTTACGATTTAAGGCCTAGTAGATAAGGCGGATTATAATACAAAACAGGAATGCTCCTCTTGAATCTCCTTAAAGGCGTCCTGCTATGTTTCATACTTTAGTGATCAAAACTTAAGTAACCATTCAATCGCTGATTCTATTGGCAAAAATATTTATAGATAATCGTGAGGAAAGAAGGCTGTTGTCGCAAGAAGTCGTTGGCCTGTCAGATATGACTAATATATTGTTGAATAGACGTGAGATCACTGTCCTTTTCAAAGAGCAGGCCGGCAAATTAAAGAGAACTGAGGCATCAGAAATAGTTGCCAAAAAGTTTGGGTTGAGTAGGAATTGTGTCATCCCTATGGATATGAAAAGTGAAAGAGGAAAAAAGGATTTGATCGGAACGTTTTACGCATTTAACACAGAGGAGGAAACCAAAGACCAAATGCCTCGATATAGATTATTGAGGAATCTGTCTAAGGAAGAAAGAAAGAAGCTGATCGATGAGGAAAAGGCTGCGAAATTAAAAGCGAAACAGGCTGCTTCTTCAGAGGCGAAGGGTTCGGGTAGACGAAGATAGATTGCCGAAAACCAGCACAGGGTCAGTTTACAGGTTTTACAAGATTGACGGCGATAAGGTAATTAGGTCTAAGAGAGACTGTCCCAGATGTGGAAAAGGGGTATTCATGGCTGAACACAAGGATAGACTTAGCTGCGGAAAATGTGGATTCACTGAGTTCAGCAAAAAGGATAACGCGAAAACTGAAACTTGAAGAGAAACGGTCTACCTATCCCGATCAACACTTATGTAGCCAAATAGCATACTGGTTAAAAATATGAGCTGTAAGTCAATTGTCTCGATTACCATTTAGGTTTTACCAACAAGTAATGATTTGAGCAAGGAATAGGCCCCGGAGCCGTGTTTTGGAGAGCACCTAACTTTGATATCCCAATGTCGGGTTGCTCTACATGCTCGATTGCCTTACAGCACAGGATTTAGATGGTAGCAAATAATCACCGATTTAAGAATTTAGTACTCATTAGGAGTTCTATCTACTCCTTTAGTTGATCAAATAAAACTCAAATACACTGGATACGAGTGGGGCCGACCTATTCATTTTAGTACCGAATCCAGGATTCATTCAAACCTAATTATGCTTCCTCCCTTTCTGACTTTTTTATGCATCTAGATCACCGAAAAGCCTCTAAGGCGTGTTGGTCTCGTAGCCATACATCTATAATATCAAAATTTGAACATTCACATTTAAACCCGAGTAGGGCTGAAATATTAGGTTCGCAATACTCCTTCCCTCCCACGAACTGCTTGATATGTAGCCCACCTCCTGCGATGATTTCGAGCTCAAAATTCTTCCCATCGACCTTACCTACTTTAACGCGATGTACTTCCCTACTGACGATCCTCTTCTTGTTTCTAAACCAGATCGTTCGGCCACTAAGCAATGTTAAGCATTCAAGTTCCTTAGTACTTACTAATCCTTCTGCAATAATTGAAATCCTTGTTCGAGAAACATAACTCATAGGATATTGTGGTAGATTCTTGGAGGCGTTTAAAACAAATAGTTCAATCCCTTTCTCGTTTAAGCTGATCTTGTGTTCACCTATAATTCGACGTTTTGGCTCAATAATCTCAGCAAAAAATGGCCTACCTTTACCAAGTACAAGACTTTCTTTGTCCTCTCCGCCGATCCAAGAAAATTTTACCCTTACGCCCGACGTTATCTGCTTAAGATATTCAGACACCACTTCTTCCAAACTAAAGAACTTCCCACATTTAGAATCATCATCTAAATGTTGACCCCTGGGTACAGCTAGTCCTGTATGTTTTTGAGGTATCCCGCGCTTCTTTTTCAAGTATTTACATGCAAGTACAACTGGAGTGGGAATAATACTAAAAGAGAACTCGTTTTCTTCATTGATTACTAGTTCTATTCTAAGATCCGGGGATAAGTAATCTAGTTCCTTATTTAGAGCATGTTTGAACATTTCTCTAAGATTTGACAAAAATTGATTCTTGATACTATTTCTTCCCCTAACTTTCAGTCTTGACCTGATGTCGTCTTCTCTTTCAATGTAAGTGGAAGGAAGCGAGACTCCGATCTGGAACGTTCCAAATTCATATCCTTCATTCACCTTGCGAATAAGCGCATTGTTGATGGTTTCCAACTTGTTCATCAGATTGTTACAAATATAGCACTGGTCTGCTTGTTCTAGATCCTTTTTGTCGACAAATCCTTGCCTAATCCTGCATTCCTTGCATAAGGATACGTGTTGTGTCAGATCCATGTATGAATTTAAATCCTAATTACTAAC
>JAATVR010000171.1 GCA_014523665.1 Nitrososphaerales archaeon TH526 | reverse complement strand
TATCCAATTCCGAATCGTCGGAGCATTCCCTGCATCTGTCTTCCTTTTGCTTGCTTCATCACCGCTTTAGAATTGCTGTATTGTTTTATTAGGTCCTTGATGTCATGTTCAGTTAATCCAGACCCTCGAGCTATTCGTTTTCTTCTCGAATCGTTCACGATGTCTGGATCCGAGCGCTCAGCGATTGTCATAGACTGAATAATTACCCTCCATTTATCCAACTTGCCTTGGATAGCATCTAATTGGTCTTCCTTCACCATTCCAGATAACCCAGGGAGGTTATCGATTATATTCCTAAGACCCATTTTTCCAACATTTTCCATCTGTGCATAAAAGTCTTCAATTGTCATTTTCCCACTTAGTACCCTTTTTGCCTGATTCTCATCAGCCTGAAGCTCCAATCCTTTGGCCATTTCCAGCAATGCCTTAATATCACCCATCCCAAGCAAACGCCCAACGAATCGTGTCGGAGAGAACAGCTCTAAGTCATCAATTCTTTCACCGGTACCGATAAACATTACTTTGGCTCCTGTAGCTACTACTGCAGCGAGAACGCCTCCGCCCTTAGCAGTTCCATCAAGTTTCGTAATGGCTATACCCCCAATTGGAGCAGCGCTATGGAACGCCTTGGCTTGATTAAAAGCCTGTTGACCTATAGTACCATCGATCACCAACAAGACGAGTTCCGGTTTGGCTACTTCGTACATGCCTGTCATCTCGACCAATAGACCAGATTCCTCCTTATGTCTCCCTGCAGTATCGACGATCACAATGTCGATGTTCTGTTTTCTGAAATAGTCTATCCCGTCGCCAACAATCCTAACGGCATCATTTTCGCCTTCTTTACCATATACCTCTACGTTGATCTTGCTACAGTTCATCCTTAGTTGGGTCAAAGCTCCTGGCCGAAATGTGTCTGCGCCAACCACACCAACTCTGTGTCCATGCTTGGTGAACCACCTAGCCAGCTTTGCAGAAACCGTGGTCTTGCCGCTTCCTTGAATTCCCAACATGAGCACAATATTGAGTTTTCCCGGTTTGAAAGAAAATAGATCTCCCTCTTGCTGGACCGATTTATCTATGGTTTTTATCTCTTCTCCGGTATAACCTAGGAGTCTAGCTAATTCACTATACAGTATTGTGATGATATGATCTTTGCGGGAGAGCCCCTTGGGTGGCTGCTCATTAAGGCAGCGCTCCTTTATATTCTGAGTAACAGTAAGCACGAGTTTTACATTAACATCAGACTGTAACAATGCCCTTTGGACGTCCTTGCAAAGGGATTCTATTAGCTCACGATTTATGTCCGAAGCGCCAATGATTTTCTTTAATGCGCTTCTCAGATTTGTGCGAAGGCTGTCAAGCATATTTTCTCTTTCCCTATTTTGGTCTTAGTCCTACCCTAGTTATCGTCAAAATTCCACGCTGACCATCCCATTCGATTTGAGATTCCATAATATCAATCATATTGTGGTGAATAGGACTATCAAGGACTAAAGTTTCTGCTTCTCCTCCTTCAAAATTCAAATTGAAATGATTGCGATCACTCAACTCGATCAATTTGTCCAGCGCCTTCTCGTCGATTATTTTCCCCAACCAGTAACGGTCAAGTCCCATAGCTGAGACACTTGTGATGAGAGTTTTGAAGCCATTCGAAATTAGTTCTTTCATGAACTTGATTGCAGGTCTATTCCAAAGCGGGCTAAAAATGCTAAGGCCATACTTATTACAGCAGGTACCAAAATTGGAATTTTGAAATCTACTTGAAATCCCGCCGTGCACGATTCCCTCAATATCGTATTTGGCTTTTGCCTGTTTGACTAGACTTTCGAGCGCCTTTAACTCACAGCATAAATCAATTCCCTTAACTGATGATACCAAGTGGGGAACTCTCATCGCCTCCGCCACCATAGGAGTGATCCCGATATTCGGAAAATGAAAAAGTTGGCTTTCGTTGCTTGGCGGAAATAAGGTCAACAGGCATCTGATTTCGTGACCGCACCTCATGCTTTCATAGATTGCGTAGGTGCTATCCTTCCCGCCAGAAAAAAGACATCCTAGCCTCATTCGGGTTACCTTCCATATGTGGCTATAAATAAGTATTGAAGGGTCAGAATATGGATCTCATGGGTTAGCGGTGGATGCTTCAGGACTCATAATCAACATCACTAAAAGGCTAATTTCAGACGGCTCTTCCTTTTCATCATTAGCATCCCTGGCTCTACGGGTTGTCATGTAATAAATGTATAACCTGTCATACTCGTCCTTGAAGGAGAACTTTTAGAGTTAAAACATGAAAACAAACCTAACTAAGAAGAGCTTTAAATACTGACTGGTCTAAATTTATTAGTTGCCTGCATTATGTTTCACTGGGCTATTAACATCTTGTTTATTTGTTAAAGCAAGTACACTGAATATATTGCCACCAGGGACTGTAAAGAACGAGGCTACCTTTTTTGCCATGTTAGGTATATTGCTAGCACTAGTTGCCGTCGCATACGTACTTCGAATGCGGAATAGACGTCAAGCTGCTGATATATGATAAAACATCCAGTGGAAGGGACGTTCAAACAGCGGTAAAATTCATATATTGCTTTCATCGCGCTAAATGTCATAAATGGAGATACTCCAAGACAGAAATTTGGGAAAATACCTATTTGATAAGTATTGTACTAATCCTAAAAATTGGAAGTTTTTGATTAGTCCTTCAACTCATGACGATGGTTTCTTTGATGCGACAATTTCTAATTTCGATGAAGTATGGCAAATTAAGGTTGATTCAATTTACAAGCCTGTCCCGATAATAATTGGAACTAAAGTTGATGCTGACGTTACTAGAGTTTATAAACAGATCGAATCGGCCCCATTTGGCTACAGAAAGATCGACCCAGAATCAATATTGAAGATTTTACTGAGAACAGTCGACGAAACAGATACTGCAAAGCCAATTGAACGGCCAAGTACGAATTTAGTCAATATTTTAAATTCGATTGAACCAGTTATTCCATCTCAACAGGGAAGTTATGCCTATGGTCCATTTGCATTTTCAAATGTGAGCCCCCTCACGAAAAGCGATCACCAAAAGAATGTCAGCGAAAAACTGTCTCGAAAATTGAGACAAATATTGAAAGACAGATATTCGTTATACGGATAACTGAATGTCTGCTCGATGCAATTCGTCGAGCTAACGAATTGGTTTGATACCAGCGAAGGTAACAAACCAGAATTAACCGTTGCCGTAAGTCAATCTTTGTATGAGTCTAGTTCCATATCACTTTCTGATAGGCTTCTTGATCTATCACTGTATGATCTGGCGTTCCTTAAATGTGATGAGGTTAGGAGGATTCTTCTGCGAATTCTGAGACGTCTCAGTAGATACCAAATAGCTTCCCATCCATTGCATTACCATACGATATCAACCTGTTGCTGATGTACATACTTTCGTAGGTTTATAGTGGGCCTATATGCTAATAGTCTACAATACATTATCCCCCAAGGTATTGGACAAAATGAATTTTGATAGTGGTGTCTAGAACAGGCAGGAGTTCGATTGAAGATACTTTAATCGTGGGACTGTCTTCCACTTACATTTATAAATCATCAGGCTATCCTTTGAATTGGACGTATTCTTGTGGGCCCCATACAAAATAAGTAAAGTCGTTATGACTTTTAACAATTCTTCCTTTCTCAAAGTGAAACGAAGTTGATTAACAATGAGTAGCCCCCGATCGGCAATTCTTATCACTTACCCAGAAACAGGTTCTATTGAAGAGGCGACAGCACTTGCCGACGCGGCAGGGTACAAGGTTTGGAAAATAGTTACTCAAAAGAATATTACGAGATCAAGATATGGAATTGGTCATGGAAAGGTTCTTGAGGTAGAGGAGATAGTTAGAGTCTCTAACCCAGATATAATTATATTTGATGAAGTGTTGAAACCTTCACAGCAGTATAATATTGCAAGCCTTTGCAGGATTGAAGTAATGGATCGTGAGAGGTTAATTCTTGACATATTTGAGAGAAGGGCTATCACAAAAGAATCGACGATTCAGGTGAAACTAGCAGAGTTAAGATATGAAACCGTCAGAATAAAAGATAAAGTTAGACTCGCTAAATTGGGTGAGCAGCCAGGGTTTTTTGGCCTAGGTAAATATGACGCTGATGTCTATTCCCTAGATCTTAAGAGAAGAATTTCATTTTTGAAGAAAAAGCTGGAAAAAGAGAAAAAGAAGAGAGAGATGCACAGAATACAAAGAGCAAAATCAGGACTTCCAACGGTTTCGATCGCAGGATACACTTCTGCTGGAAAAACGACTCTATTTAATAGGCTCACCGGAGAGTCAAAGAAAACAGGAGGAGGAATGTTCACTACTCTGTCTACATATACACGGTCATTTAAGGTCAACAGAAATATGAAACTGCTTATTAGTGACACCATTGGGTTCATTAACAAACTTCCCCCCTACATGATAGATGCGTTTAGATCTACATTAAATGAGATGACATATTCTGACTTGACTCTCCTAGTTATTGATGGAAGTGATCCATTGAATGTAATTGACAAGAAAATACAAAGTTCAACAAGGGTGATGAATGACCTTATGATCCCACTGACCAAGATCCTCTATTTATTTAATAAGGCCGATCAGATTGAAGACCATGATTCGTTTGTTAAGGCGCTAACAAAGTCAACGGTATTTGATCCTTTAACGTGTCATTTCATGCTTATATCGTCGAAGACAGGGTATAATATTGGGACACTCGAGAGTGTGCTTCGACTTCGTTTCGATCCCCAATCATAGATTGAATTACCTTACTGAATTCTGCTAGGTGTTGTGGATGGAACAAAAACTACAAAGGAAAGGGCATAATTTATAATTGATCAATCAGAGTAGCAAATGCTAATGGTTTGTTTTGGAGTAGAGATTTCTTAGCTCATACTTTTGAATGTATGTAATAGTCTTATTTCTTACAACACTAACTATGTAAGCGAATATGTGTCCTAGACATACGCTTGAGAATTACGTCGATTTCCTTTTTTATTGCTGACACTTGTTTTTGGTCTAAATCAAGTAACGTAAGGACTTGATCAAGATTGTCATGATTTGACAAGATGGAAATAAAATAAGGTAGGGTCAAAGACCCACATGTGCTATACCCCGAGTGAGTCTCAATTGAAAGGAATGAAAGTAGGGGTTTCAAACCTTGGCTTCTTGTAATTACCGGCATAATAGTGGGCCATAGGAAGCTATACTGAGAATAGTTTATCCCACTGTGTCGGGAAACGTCGTATATTCTGTTTACAAATATCTCATCAAGGTACCTTAGCAATCTCCAATTTCTGTTCTGAAATATCCTTCCGATCCAGATGTCAATCGAAGATAAAATCTCAAGAAGGATTGCTCTAGTATTCATATCTAATGTGCGAGATGAAACAACACTCGTAAAGAAGGCATACAGAATATCCCTTCTCCTGTCTTCAGGAGATAACCCAAACCGTGGGTCAACGTAGTGGGAATCTGATCTAGCAAGAATATCCTTCGCATTTTCTATAGTAGCGTCAGCAAAGAATGCATTAATTGCTGATCCTATATCAATTTCAGAGTTGTATTCATTATCTGACATATATTGCGCATTGGCAGATTGAAGAAGGTTGAGTAAAGAACGTATATCGCCATGACTTCGCTTCAAGATTAGGTCTTTTTCCGGCACAGACAGGGTTAAGCCTTCTTTGGATATAATCTGGTCCAAAAGTTTTTCAGACAGGCTCAAAGGTATTGGATGGAATTCGATGACTCTGCAATTTTTAGTCAGCTCTTTAATTCGTGCGTTTCTAGAATTGGATGCCAATACTATTGGTACTGTGGGCTCCTTTAGGATCCTAGTAAGGAATTCTATTCCCCCTGTATCTTGCCTCCGGTAAATTCCGTCTACCTCGTCAAGAAACAAAAGCATTCGTTTACCATAAAGGCTTGCGTTATTGAGTACAGGAAGAACCCTAGATTCCAACATATCTCTGGTTCTAGAATCGCTAGCATTCATTTCAATTAAATCAAAATCATAATCAGTTGATAGGATGTGGACAAATGAGGTCTTACCAACGCCTGGAGGACCTATGATGAGCAACGGCTTTTTCCCATTGACCCACGTATTTAGCCATTTTACTATGTGTGAGCGAGCTTCAAGATTTCCTACGAAATTATCCAATCTAAGAGGTCGATATTTTTCAGTCCACATCATTCAAAGCGTAACAGTTCTGATCCCATTATTTACTATTACTTTAGATAATTACTGAATATACATTGTGTGTATCATATATGGAATGACCTTGTTACTTGCGTATCAATCCATTCGTGGTGTGATGCACCTGTCAGAATTACACTTTTCACTTGTGGAAAAAATCAAAAGAAGACATCTTCTTTCTGGAATAAAACCTCTGATTGTTGAACGCCTATGGGTGGACCCTTAATCAGGTGCGTGATCACAGAATGGAAAGCTGTAGCTGTATTGGTTATGACATACCGATTGAAGCGCACCTAGTGAGGAACATTACATATTTATCAGCGATCTTGATTTCTTCAGAAACCATAATCCTTGCCTAAGTCTTGTTTAACATCGTATAAGAATCAGGGTACGTAAAGGGATTTATAAATGTCCATACCAATGGTAGTACACACTTGATTAGCGATCGGTGGTATTCCATTATATCCTATTTTCGTCTGTCCTTCTGATTATATCGCTTCGAATAATAATTGGGTTATCAGATACTCTTGCTGTAATCCATGTTGAATTTTTTTTTCAAAATTCTAGCCCGCATCACTTGATTTTGGCCTGATGCAATAAAACTCAGGGTACTTGTTCTTTAGAGTTAGCAATGTTACTGACCCAAATGATTTTATTGATTCCACTAAATGAAATGTCAAGAACATCTTGATGATAATGGCGACACCTTGATCCATTGATTGTTTTTTCACTAAGTACATATGACTGGTAATTAGTTCCTAAAGCTAGTGCACAAATTTCGTGCATCGTACTTACTCATTAGAAGTTTGATCAAAGTTATGAAGATTTATTCTGCTGTGAACAAATCCATTTGATTAGAGTATCACACGCTAAAAGTTAATTGTGAAGCTTAAGCTCCTATTATGATATTTAGAAAGATGATATTTAAGCAATACAGATTCCTCCTATATAGAAATTGTTTACTACGCAGTATGTACCAGAAGCGGTATCCGGGACGTAGAAACTTACCAGATGTATGACACTCCTATTTGGAGAGTTTCCTCTACTGCGAATTTAAAAGTTCGTATAATACTCCTTCTTGTAGAACGACTTTTCTTAATTCTCTTGCTAAATCTGTTACCGTCACAATACCCACTATCTTCCCTTTTTCTAAAACTGGAAGTCTTCTTATCCTATGATTGATCATTCTCTGAACTGCCACTTCCAATGGGGTATCTGGTTCAGCAGTTATGGATATGTTTGACATTATCTCTGATACCAAGACTTCCGATGAACGGAGATCTTTGGAACACACTTTTCGAACAAAATCTCTCTCTGAAATAATTCCAACTGCATCGTGATTCTTTTCGACAATTAATGAACTTATTTGATTACTTGTCATCAGTTTCGCTGCGTCTACAATATTCCTGTCGTTGTCAATAGTGATAACTTCTCGAGTCATTATATTCTTTACAACCTCTGGCATAGCAAATGTAAGAGATCTAAAACAATAAATATGATCCGCATCACCGTCGAAGATTTGTCCGACTATGCGCGTGAAGGTAGAAGATTTCTAAATATAGAAGGGACTAAATAGCTCAAAACGACGAGCCACCCTGTGATAATATTTTCAGTCCAGTCACAAAGGGAAAATGAGCCGCCGCAATGTGGTGCAAATCAGCACTGAAGCCCATTTTTGGGATTTACAGCAGACTACTTCAATAGGACAACTCATTTGATTACGTCTTGTATTTATCATCAGAATATATTTCGTGTATTGCATATATGACTTCTACCTGCAAATGACGGTTAGGGGAGGTCAATGACAGCCCCCTTCAAGCTTTTTTAGGAGTGCTTGCCTAGTTCGAGGTCACTAAGGAACTTCATGTTCTTTGGAATCTTCCGGCACACTCATTGACGTATGTAGATCCTTTATAGAAGCACCAAACAAGGTTCAATGCGACCAGAAAGCTATTTGCTCAACCCCGGCTCAAATTTTGTTGTCAATGGGATTTAAGATACAATACTAATAAGGTTCGTTATGAATCAGATAGAAATAGGACACAGGGGGATGTCGAGTGTGATCGTGTGTAGAAATTGTGGATTTCATCTTGAGATTGATGATGATCGAGACGCAAAGGAAATGGTTGACATTCACAAGAGAATAGGTTGCAAAGTCTTCAATGAGAGATTTAGTGAATTTACATAGCCGAATATCCGATCCTACAGTAGCAATTCGAATAGGGTTCAACTTGCAAAGCTCGAATGCAGGGTATGATAAAAATAGGGACAATCAACACCGTCAACCCGTAAAATAATTGACATTCACTAAAATCGTTTTGAAAATTTCGTGAAATCTTAATAGAAATTTCGGTTGGAAGCTCGGGTTAAGAGTATATTACCTCAGAGGATCGGTTTCCTAGATTTATGATAGTGAATTGCGCTATGGGGATTACGTTTCGGAGGCCTACCGGATGGATAAACATCAAAGATTGGGGTAGGAGAATTACTTGACACGCACGGCATGCTGATGGTTCGAGTAGGCCCCCTCTAACCACTGATTATAGCAAGAGCATTGTAAGTCAATCAACTCGTCGAATAGGAACCAATGTGTCACAGAGTGAACCATCTACAAATATTCAAGACGGGGTTAAGTTGTTCTAAGGGCTCCGAGGTACTGACATTGTATAATTGAACAGTTTAGAACTAAGCTGAGGCCTGGGCTACCGTTGGAACATAATTGCGGATTAGCACTAGCACAGGAAAGGGATTTTGCGACAATCCATTGACTGAGCTATCTTGCAATACTATGGTTATTCCTTTGTTCTCTACTGTAGCCAACCCTACACTACAGTAGCCAACCAAGCGCGTTTGGGTACGACTAGATCGCTTGAGCTAGCTCCTCCATTTTATGCCCAATATCTGACGACCGAGCGAGACTTGTTCCTACTAGAAACCCATCCGCCCCAATTTTTCTGAGTTCGCGGATAGTTTGAGAATCTGAAATGCCACTTTCACTTATCACCACATTCTTGCCTTTGTGCTGTTTCTTGAGGATCTCTGCCGTTACTGATGTATCGAGTTCAAGGGTATCCAAGTTACGGTTATTTATTCCAAGAATATTATTGCTCGAACCTTCTACTAGTTTCAGTGACTCCGCAAATTCTATCTCGGTATGAACTTCAACAATTGCCTTCAACCCGATCCGATTTGCATAGTCAAGGTATTGTTCTATATCACCCTCTGCTAAGTTGTTGTCGAAAACTGATTTGATAAGCAATATACTATCTGCCCCGATTTTTCTGGCTATGCTAATCTGTACGTCACTGACAACTATGTCTTTCATGAGAATAGGAGCATTTATTTTATTTCTAATGCTTGAAAGATGGCATATAGATCCGTGGAATTCATAAGGCTGAGTTAAGACTGATATTGCTATCGCTCCAGAATTTATCATCGTCTCAGCTATGTCTGAAGGGTTGAATTTTTTATCTAATAAGATTCCCTGTGATGGCGAACGGTATTTTATTTCTCCTATTATTGGTACATATGGACAAGAAACTACTCGCTTTTTAAGATCTAGTATATCGTGTGATCTGATATCCGAAGTATTGAAATCATATGCTCCATCATCTAAAGCTCGGTAAGAGTTATCAACCAGCCGGTGAAGAAAGCTGTCCGGATCCCGGAATCTTACCATGGACTATTTTGTTCCTCTCTTGGGATTTGCGTATCAAATAATTTGAGCGTTTCCTTTTGCTATCTTGTTTTGAACGTTTTCCATAAAGGACGATGAAGAAAGAAGATTGGGCCGGAGGGTACCCCTTATGGTTGTAGTTTAAGATGACAGTCGTCACTTTAGAAATACCGGATTTGGAAAATTGAACCCAGGGAGAAGGTCATCGCACTTGATGGATGTACTGTTGTCACCTGTCTATTATTCTGACGAATGTATTTAAAAGTTAGATTGCGTATTGTCCAGAATCATACTGAATCAATGGTGGCAATGCTTATTAGATCCGTGGCATTAATATGTCATAAATATGGATTTTGACAGACTCTGTAAGGATGTTCTTGATTTGGAATCAGGAGTAAGGTTTGCTGGTGTCTGTGACGATTCAGGAGTCATAAAATATGGAGGACATAGAGAAGGAATAACCAATTACCTTTCTCCAGATGAAACAAAACGATCAAATTTGCAGGCTTTGGCAAGATGGGCTTTAAGGAATTCGCTTGCCTCAAAAATAGGAGAGGGAAGGTATGCAATGGCCGAATATGAGAAAATCAAGAGAATAACAGTTCCATTAGAAGAAAATCATCTTCTCCTAGT
>JAATVR010000170.1 GCA_014523665.1 Nitrososphaerales archaeon TH526 | reverse complement strand
TTTTTGAGGGGTGATATTATGAGTAGTGCGTAAACAACAGGCGATTTATACCAAATATTCAGCGATACTTGTTGCAGTTGATGGTTCCAATGAATCAATGAATGCGGCAAGACATGCTATAGGTTTAGCCAAAGATCATGGGGCCAAGCTATTTGCCTTGACAGCTATGCGACTTCCATCTATACCGGGTTGGTGGCCAATAGAGTCTCCTCATTCATGGCAGATGAAATATGCGAATGAAAGAAGAAAATGGTTTCAAGAGATTAAGCATCTTGGAAGAGAAAATGGCATTACAGTTCAGACAGATATAGTGGAAAGCTCAATGCCTCCTGAAGGTGCGATTACGAAGTACGCTCAGGAGCACGGTGTTGATGTAATTGTAATCGGAACCAAAGGAATTAGTGGGTTTGCGAAACAGCTTCTTGGTAGTGTTGCGTTAGGAGTTGTGACTTATGCTCACTGTACTGTCATAGTGGTTAGATGAACGAATAGCAATAATATTAGTAATGTTTGAGATATCTAATTTAATTAGGAGTTTATGAGGAATAGTGAGCCTTGAACACTGGTGCCTTACCGTTCCTTAAAAAAGTTGATTAATCAGGTTCGACCAAATGCTCACTCCATCAATACATGATTACCGCAAAATCTTGGAAAATTTGAGCTATTTCAACAGCCATAATCTTATCTAGAATTAAAAATGGATATTATTAAACTAATCAGAACTTGATGTCATCATCTTGTAAGATCATGGTCTTTGCTTTCTAATTACCTTCACTGCGTAGTCTGGTACGATAAATATTGATAGTTGGCTTGTTTGTGATGTTCTCTCCTTCTTGCCCTTATCTGTAAGTGGAACACCTTTTTACCAGTATCATTTGATATTGGAATCATTAATCAAAATGAGAAGTCTATTATATTGATAATGACTTAACTTTATCATATGTATTTGACTTCTCTCAATCAAAGAATAGGCGATATAGCTCAAAAGGATTTCACGTCTTTAGATGAAAATACAATAATTGCAGACGCAGTAAGAGCAATGAAAGAAAGAGGTATTTCATCTGTATTTGTCAGAAAATCGCCTTATTCCAATTCAAAACAAGTACCGCATAAAAATGATGAGCATCTAATTCATCATAATACTATTGTTGGAATTGTTACTGAAAGAGATATATTATATAAGGTAGTCGGCCAAAATAAAGGTCCGTATAAGGCTACACTCAAAGATGTAATGAGCTTTCCAATAATTACAATCGATAGAAATGTTTCAGTCAAAGATGCGATATCTCTAATGCGAAATAAACATATTAGAAGACTATTGGTAACTGAGAAGGCGCCAATTTCTGAGTCCACGGGAGTGAAACATGATAGCGAGGATCATAGCCATTCTAATGATACTTATGTGAATATTCCTATAGGTTCCGTAACTCTTATGACTGTAGTAGGAAATTTGCCAAGTGAAAGTGTTGATCTGGCTGAAATCGAATCTCCTTTTCCAGGAAAAGCAATTGAGAATGAGATAAGTGTCGTGTGTCCTTATTGCGAATCCAAATTTGAAAATAAGGATGATTTATCAAAACACATAGATAAATTCCATCTCGAATCTGGATTACCTGAAGGGAAGGAGCAAGAATGATCCTTCAATAATCTATTGTGATTTAGACTGCTAGATTGATCTAGTTCAATCTGACATTTGGAGGCCGAAGGCAATATTTTTTTATAATTTGCTCTGAAGCTAATAATTACCAATTTAACATTATGACTAATTGCTGCTAAAATTTTCTTTCTTTCTGTTTTAGAGAAAGATTCGTTATGGACTAAGTTATATTTTGATTATTGTGTCGCAGTCAACCACATTTGGACACCGCGAGAAGTCGAGCACATGAAGCGCAGTCCATCATTTCCTAAGGAATACGATCTGAAATTTGGTTATGGAACTTCTACCATTTTCAACGCACATGACATAGATTTCATAACTTTTGATTCATATGATACTAGTGATGAAACATGTACTAGTCCTTATTCTACAAGGTGGTTAGCGATTGATCCTGGTTGGGACGGATCAAAGTCATTTGGAATAGTAATTGTGCAATGGAAGGATTCGAAGTTAGAATTAGTGTATGAGGAAGAATTACAGGTACCGTTAGTGGAGGAAGTTCGCAAACTAATATAT
>JAATVR010000169.1 GCA_014523665.1 Nitrososphaerales archaeon TH526 | reverse complement strand
AGGTAAAAGTGCTGAAGCGCTTCTAGACATACTTTGGAAATTAAGTATATCTTTCATTCCCGATGGTCTTTTTAAGATGTATGCGTACAGTGAACCCCGGAAGAAAAGACACAGAAAAAAGATTGAAGAAGTATTGCATAGAGCGGAAGATTGGAGGAATGTGGTTAAGGAGTACGATGATAGTTTATCCTCTGAAGAGAGGATGTGGGCCAGTGTAACTGGTCAAAGTCGTGAATATTGATCTACAAAATAAAGAATAATAGGATTTGACATCAGAGCACGATTAGTAGGTTGACATCGCAATAATCCTAAGAGAACAGGGTTCTCATGCGAAGTTTTCTCTTAATTCTGACTAGGACTAAACGACACATTAAGCTTCGGAGTATTGAACTTTGGTATTGAAATCCCAGCAACTATGCTCACTTCGAGAGGCTGAACTTCAATAGCAAATTCCCTTATAGTGAACTTCCTCTGCATCGCGATCGATTGTATCCAGGCTGCAAGGTCGAAAATAGCGCCTACTATCGCTGTAACAAACTCTCGAAGCTTATTTGCAATTTTCTTGAGTGACGATACAATAAACTCTCGAATATTACCAGTTACATTCTTAGCTTGATTCTTGACGCCGTTTATCATATCCCATAGGGATTCTCCAGCCGCCTTAGCTCTATCAGCAAGTCTACCAAGGAAACCTTTAGCTCTTCCTTCCATTGATATCATGCTATTTTGCACGTCAGTGAGTACAATTGGATCCGTTGCTTTCTCATTCTGAAGTTCAGTGGCGAGCGTTTCAAGTTCACCTCCTATTTCTTGAGCTCCTGCCATCGTCAGAAGATAGTCGCTTGTCTGAGCATTTAATTCATCAGGTTCCACTGATTGTTCGCCACTTTGAATTAATTGTTTTGAATCATCAAATTTGAACGGTGCCCCAGCAAAATGTTGTTGAACTAAAGATGATACTTTAGGCTTTGGCTTGGTCGGACTAGATTGAATCTGGTTGATTATCCTGTTTATGCCACGAGTATTCAGAACTACTTGCGCAATGTTCATTTGGTTACTGGCTTCACGTGGAGTTGCTAGCTGCTTGAGCGTCTTAAAAAGATACATTGTATGCATATCTCGGGGCGTATTTTGAGCTACATATCGTAGTGCCTCATTTTGCAGAGCGAAATATTGGTCAAATATCTTTCTTCGTTGGTCTGGCTCTGACATATTCGTATTATAATAGGGATTTATTTAAAGCGGCCTATCGGTGGATAAGATGGAGAGGATTTTAGTAAAATGGTAGGAAAGTCTTGTTGAATATTTTTTCAATGCGAGAACGGAAGAAGGCGTATTCAATCTATATGCATGATCATTTGTAATATATCGACAAAGTGATTTGCCAATGTGAATACTTGGTTACTTAGTTCGCATGAAAGAAATCAAAGACAAAAAGATAAATCTAGAATCTGTACTATATTCTAAGGATCTGAATAGTGAGGGAATTAATAGGATCTGACAAATGCTTAATTTTGAGCGACAAAGCACGAATGCAGATTTTCGACCGTTGATTGATAGAAGTTCACAGCTTCTCATAGATGTAATGCACTTTGAAAAGGAACGGTCTAATGAACAATATATGCTTGTTTCAACGCAAGTGGTGGAAGCAGGAGTAGACATAAGTTTTTCACAGGTATACAGAGAAAAGGCGCCTCTTGATGGCATCATTCAGGTAATGGGAAGACTCAACCGGAAGGTGGAAACTCGTGATGCTAGATTGACTGTGTTCGAATACGATAATGGTGGCGATGATTTTAGACCATACAGTCAGCTTGAAATGAGGGAATCAGAAGAAATACTAAGGGAAGTCAAGGATTCTATCCAATTATACTCTTCTTTAGCCGAATACTACAAATCTATTTCAGAGAAAAATGAAACCAAAAATTATTCTAGCGAGTTATGGAGTCATCTATGCAACCTATGATCTCGGCATAGAAGTTACTTTGATGAGGAGGTACTGGAGAAATACATTGTTACCAAAAAAAGAATATCTAAATGAAGTTTACGATAATGCTAGGCACAGATGTATGGTTGACAAGTTTACTCAAAGCAGTTCTAACCAAGCCGTTTAGTCATTCCCCAATCACAATCTGCGAAAATGCGTTCCTTAAGACCACTTCTTACTCTTTGTTATCTTCATTTATGGATTTCTTTTCGGCGTTAGAAACGATAAAGTGCTGACCATCTAGGTCACACAATGACAGTGTCCAACCTAAAGTGTAATATCTGTCCACTTTGTATAGGCAAGCAGTTGCCAATCTATACAAGGGATGAGGGAAAAGAAATACGTCATGCTGCGTCTCAGGCTATCATTCTTAGATATACTTGGCGCGAATGTATTGAGTACATACGATCAAAGACTGGACACGATCTCTCCAAGACAGCCTTTTTCAAGATCAAGAAGCGACTTAAATCAGAAGGACGAGACTGGGTGTTTCGTTTACGCGATGATCATGATGAGTTTCTATACGAATATCGACAAAGGTATGAAGAGTTGTTTGCATATCAGAAGGAATTGTGGGATATCGTAATAGCAAATAAGCAAAACAATCCGATGGTGTGCATTAGAGCCATAGAATCACTTCACAGTTTAACCAATGACATTGCTCACATTATAGATCTGGCTCCTTCAATGGCAGGTGGAAATTCAATGAAGTCGCCACCGTTTTTGTCTTCACAATATCGTGACGTATCAGAGATACCTGTCTAATTTCATTAGGACGTAAACGTCTATGGTCAAGTACGATCAAGATGAGAACGAATGTGGAAATGCTTCTAATATCAGAATAAACATATATGATTCATCCTGAGTTTGCATAGATGATTTCTACACTTTGGATTGCAGCAGATTTAAACTTAAAATTAAAAAAATCAAGCTGAATCAAGGCTAAGAAACCATTGGCCTGCTTTTCTCATAGTCCAATAGACGACACGACCTGTCTGTAGTTTTTTATTATGCTCGGCTGGAAGAGGTTTACCAAAGTTCGGATTTTTTTCGCCACGGATACTCTCACTTATTTTGTTTCGTGTCTTTTCATTGAGACGCTTGCCAGTATTAATAATACTTAATTTCCGTTTTGTTCCTTCTGAAAGATGCTTTCCAAAACAGTAATGTCTTTCGCCAGAGTTGGCGAAACTTAATTTCCGTTTTGTCTCTTCTTTCAGACGTTTGCCAGTGTGACTTTTACTTTGTTTTGCACGCGTCACGTCACTCGGATGCTTGCCCCAATGTGGATTATTTTCACCAGAAAAAAGAATACGTAATTTCTCTTTATGCTTTTCTGAAAGATGTCGACCTGTAAGCCCTTACTAATTCTCTTTCCGAGTTCTTCTGAACCACGTATTATTCCATCTTCACATTCAACCCACTGACCTAAGCTGATGAATGTCTGACGAATGTTTTCTTTATGCTCCTCACTGAGATTCTTGCCAAAATTCCAATGGTTTTCACCGCGCGCCTTGTAGCTGGGATTATTTTCACCTATTTTCTTCAGGCTTAATATCTTTCTTGTCTCCGGTGTATGGTGTAAACCATAGGTAAGGATAGTCCTGCGATTTTTAAAAATGAAGTAGCTTCGAGTAAGCGATTTGCAAGCCTAGGCGATTCCGATATGGCGTGGTTTCATAGACGATTAGCAGAGTCAATTGCCGCTTATTTAGACTTATGGAAGTAGAGTAATGATGTTACTAGTCAAATTTTCACGAATGATATCGCTTGTCTATGTGACAGGCCAGGAATCTTCTTATACTTCGCTGCGTGCTTAGGTTTGTGTCAAGTCACAGACTTGTTAGGAAAGATTCTCTAGTCATTATTGCTGTCATATCTACTCTTGTTATCACAACTTCATCAATCACTAACTACGGTTATTTTGACTATCGACTACTAGCCCAAACAATTGAATCATCCATTGAATGAAGCATGAACTGATTTCAGGATCTGACTAGAAAATGGTTCTATAGACAGAAACATTTTTTTCAGTAATCCAGTTATCTCTCATACAGACGATGAGCCCTTTTACCTACGGGAATCTAACTCCCTTGGGCCCAATTTAATGTGGGTTCAAAAGGCTTATTATCCTCACAGAAAGTCAGCCGACAATTGCACTAAGTATATTACAAACACCCAGTTATGTAGGACTGTGGCTCTAGTCGATTCGGATTACAACAGGAAGAATCATGACGTCTCGTATGTATCAATAACAATCATTACAGTATTTTTGTTATTTGCTATGTCGTTTTCAACTCTCGGTGAATCTACTTTAGATCATCACACAGCAGCTGTTACTCAAGTGTATGCTCAACCCTATGTAGAAACAGTGAAGCATAGAAATCTAACAATTGATCTTGGTAATGGATTAAAGACTAACGCTCAACTAACTGTTCCCGCTGTGGGTGAGGGGCCATTCCCTGGCGTACTCTTTTTTGGGCCCGCCGGCGCTGGATCAGTACTTTCACCGACATCACCATACTCTCCTATGGCTGAGTATCTTGCAGAAAGAGGATTTGCCGTTCTTAGATATGACAAGCCGGGTGTTGGAGCCATAGCACAATACCCTTACAGCGCAATTATAGATAGCAATGCATGGGGCAACCTTACATTTGACAATATGAAGCAAAACGCTGAGAAGGCTTTATCGGTACTATTGCAGCAACCTGAAGTGAATGCAACTAAAAAGGCTACATTGATTGGACATAGTGAAGGTACTAACTTCCCTCCAAGAGTTGCAGTCGATAACCCAGATAAAGTCAGAAATATAATTCTAATGGCTCCAGTGGCTGGAAATTGGAGGACTGATATAATATATTTCCAGGAAGTTGCTAAGCCTCTGCTTTATGCTGAGAACATATTAGATAAAGGTCATCTTGGACAGATATCAGTGAAGGAAGCATCAAAAGATCCTATCTTTCAGACTTTGGTTGGTGGGAACCTAACTCAACTTCTTCTT
>JAATVR010000168.1 GCA_014523665.1 Nitrososphaerales archaeon TH526 | reverse complement strand
TGGATCCCCAGATTCTCTGTAGAAGATAGATAATTCATCAACCGTTACCGTCTAGTGTAGTGAACTTGTGTAGTGCATTTTTTTAATTTGAAACTTGTTTGTTCGTGACAAACGAAAATCGCTTTTTTTATTTAAGAATTGGAGTTTACTTGTACCTTACCGTAAGGCGTAAGAATTAAGTATAATATGAGAGCACTCAAAATTGTATGACTGTACGCGCATCTTCTCTCAGATATGTACACTAGACTAGTAATTATAAGGCTTAAAGTTGGTAATTCATACTTAAATATGCATGAAGCAGAATTTGATATGTTGAATGGAATGAAACTATTGAATGGAGGTCGTAAATGATACCTAAAATACTTTCTATCAATGTCTCTCTCCCTAAAGAAATAGATTTCGAAGGACAGAAGGTAACAACAGGTATTTTCAAGGAGCCTATCGAGGGACGTATAATGTTAAGGACACTTAATCTTGATGGTGACAAACAAGCAGATTTAACAGTTCATGGTGGTCCAGATAAGGCGGTATATGCATATCCGATAGAACATTATGAATTCTGGCGTAAAGTGTATCCTAACATGGAGATGCCAAACGGGATGTTTGGAGAGAACTTTACCATAGGGGGTCTTATGGAAAATGAGGTCAGCGTCGGTGATGCTTTTGAAATAGGGTCTTCAAAGGTTATCGCAACTCAACCAAGAATGCCATGTTATAAACTGGGTGTCAAATTCGGACGTATGGATGTCCTCAAAAAGTTTCTGGCAAGTGGTCGTTCAGGGATATATTTTAAAGTGTTAGAAGAAGGAGAGGTTGGCCCTGGGGATTCAATAATAAAAATAAAGAAAGACACTAATCGAGTCGCAATTAGTGACGTGGTAAGATTGTACGCAATTGACAGAGAGGATATTAGTACAATGCAACGCGCTGTCAAAGTTGAAGCTTTGCCTGAAGGATGGAGAGACTATTTTATTGAACAAATCAGACGAGTAGAAAAAAATCAGGCAAAAAGTAAACGCCGGTAAATGGAAGGAGGAATGAAAAAATGGTATGTACAGAATATGATGGTATTTAGTAAGAAAGAAAAGATTAAGAAAATGACTGATAACTTGATAAAAATTGAACATCTGGACAACTTTCAGATTAGTAACGATACTCTCCGTATCCAAAGAGAATTGATTCAGTTTAATATGACAAACATCAATACCAAGCGCGTCAGAAATCATAAGTGAATTGATTTCAACTCTCGATAGCAATGCTTCGCCCAATTTGATAAAGAATATATCCTTCAAATTTATCTGATTCAAATTCGTAGGTCCCCCAAACCTATACCAGCACGCCAGAAGCCTTCTCGTGGTTGCCACTATTAGCAAATTACGGTGAATCATGCCATATGCCCACCATATTTCCAATTCTTATGTTGCAAATACTTGTGTACCAACTTCCTAGTTTCAAAACGGCCGTGAAAAGAGGAATTCTAGATACATAGTTCTACTACATTATAATGTAACAATCTTGTATTATACAAGTTGAGATGGAAAGAGATTCAACTCTCCTGACGAGTGACTCGAGTCACTCGCCGAGTGACTCCATAGGTGAGAACTTCAATTGAGGATGAAACACCGTTGCCAATATTGTGAAAAGGTTTTCGCGAGACACTGGAACAGGGATAGACACATGAGGGACGTTCATCCAATGCATTCCCTATCTCACCCGTTTTTACGCCAGGATATGAATCAGGTAAATACAGGGTTGAGATTTCGCCTGTTCAAGCATGATACTCCTTATTTTCGTTCTGCTAGTCCTCCATCTCAACATAAGGATATCCTTGATTCGTCTTTAGAGATTCTCAGTAAGTTAGCAGATTGCAAAAGGTTGAAAGAGGAACATTCTGTAACTCCAATACGCGACACGTACCTTCAATTCAATCAGTTTCCTCCACAATCCGTCAACGCTCACCCTATTCTAAGAGTCCCAGATTCAGGATTTGGAGATAATCGGATACCAGGGGATAGTTTGCCAAAGCTGCC
>JAATVR010000167.1 GCA_014523665.1 Nitrososphaerales archaeon TH526 | reverse complement strand
TTGCTGGTGCAGAGATCTAAGACCAGGAAGCAAATATAGTCATCATTACTATGATACTTCTGCACAGTCGTTGATTGCTTCTAGCGGCTGTGCAAATCAAATCTATCATTTGAGATGAACCAGTGACATGAACATCGGTTGATGCTACTAACTAACATTAACCGTTTCCTTTTTCTCAGTCATTATAAAAAGCAGGCATCTTCATGGGCCGCATCATGTAAAAATGACACTACTTATCCCGATATCTGTGACGCGAGTGTGATCGTTAATGACCTAATTCCCATCGTTACCTTTGGCGATATTAGTTTATCCCTTAGATGGTATCATTTCAAAAAAAAACTTGATTTATGCCTTGCGCAGAGTATCACACAATCTAAAATTTATTTCATGCAAAATTAAAGACCAATGGTCTAGTTACCGAATCGAATTTCAGAAAGATATGATTGTCGAACAAAATATGCCGAAGGAAATCTTCGACAACATTTAAGAGGACACCTAATATATCCTCGGAATGCGGTGTTAATATTGAAGACTGTAGAGACTCAAAAAATGAAGCCCAAACTTTCGCAGTCTACTCATCACTCAGACTATGAATCTTCTAACGGAATTTCATGGTTGGCCATCCTAGAAAGGTCTTATTAGTTGTACAATACCAAGGCATTTGTTTTCCTATGTGAATGGATGCATCATTTAATGGAAGCATGCCTTGACGCTCGAACTAGCTTGCACATACTAACAGCGTGGTCCAGGATATTTGCCACTTCATATCGGTAAACCACAACGAGATCCATTTTATTTCATTGTAAATGATGACCCAACATAGACATCATTGGCGACATAGAACAGACATGTTTATTTATATTACTATTAATATATCGAAATATGTTTGAGGTCCAACTCGGCGGAGCTTCTAAGATTAATTTTGGTCTCGTAGTAGTCGATATGCAGAATGGATTCGTAGCTAAAAATGGGTCATACGATAAACTAGGGATGAACACTCCATTATATAGAGAGATTATACCTAAAGTAAGACAGCTTATTGATTTATGTAAATCTTTGAACATACCGGTATTCTATACCGAATCAGTTAGGGAAGCAAGCGGAATAGATCTCTTGACCAAGATTCACACACTTTTGCCAAAATCAAGGGAGGAAAGATTGAAGATACCGATATGCGTGAGGGGAACATGGGATGCACAGACGATTGATGAATTAAAGCCCAAAGAAGAAGAAGGCGATCACATAATTATAAAAAGGAGAGATTCAGCGTTTCAAGATACAGAGCTCAGAGTATGGCTTCAGAGTACCGGTATTAATGTCCTGATCTTTTGTGGTGTTGACACCTCAATATGTGTAGAAACTTCCATTAGAGATGCGTTTAACCTAGGTTACGACATCGTCTTGATCTCCGATGCTACAGCATCGGGCATTAAAAACCACTATGAAACTACACTAGCTAGAGTGCGAGATTACTATGGGTTGGCAATGAATTTTGAAAGATTCACTAAGATGATTACAAACCTCAGCGCTGCAAGACATGAGAAGGAACTCGACCTACAAAAATACAAGCAGATAGTAGACAATTTCATAAGTGAGTTCGGGCTATTGGACTTTAGAGATTTCAAAGTAGTAGCGCCCGAGCAGGCAGCTTGATTACATTTAAAGTACATTTAAAGTACGCGCGTATATCTGGATAACTAGTGAGCTGAGATTCATGAAACTCTTAATCTTCTTCTAGGCATAGAACAATGACTCTATGAGCTGGCTAGTACTACTCTGACAATAGTCTTAACAGCTCCAAATACTCATCCTTAGTAATCTCACCTTTTGCCAATCTTAACTTTAATATAGTTTTCGGGTTCTATTCTGATGTCAAGGTCGTTCTCGACCGTATCAACCCTGATGCAAGGGTTGATACGAAGGCACCAGTAATTCCGATACCAACAAGCATTATTATGCTTCCAAGAATTCTTCCTTCGGTATTCTCGACATTAGGACCAAATGTCGAGGTTGTCGCAGTTTGCAATGTCCACCACAACGCATCTCCCATACTGGTTATTTGGGAATTTACATCTGTACGCTCAGCTTTATAAAAAAGAAATGAGGAGATCGTCAGGGTTAGGAACAAAAGGATGAATATATGCAATACGGTACGATTTCCAAACATTCTAGAATTATTCTAAATGGAGCGTGAGGACCTAACAAGATATAATATTTGCCAATAATCGCAGGATGATTCCGAGCGTAATATATCTATCAAGATCGTTTGACATCTGTCCGGCTATGGCGAATAGAAGATCGGTATCATCCCAAGTATTTACCAATTATGGAGCAAATACATTCTCCATTGTTGGGATTTCTTCATTCTTCTACAAAAACTGAATATGATGAACGCGACAACGATAATATCAAATGCATAAACAAGGTAGTTCCAGACTCCCGTTGATAACGAAGCAGACGTTGAAATAAGCACGGTTATATCTGCAAGACTAAGAAAACTAATTAGAATGCCACCTCTCTTTCTTTCCAGGGTTATCTCATAAGAAGGAATGAAAGTAACAAGTCTTGCAGAATATCTCGATATTCACTTCTCCTTCAATTGAGAGATCGTTGACGCATCTCTTTGTCCCGGAGACAGCTAAAAAATTCTGATGGCAGTTACACTATTACTTTCACTATCGATCGAAAACAGATTCACAGCTTCAAATTCAGGCATTTATATAGATATTAGCGAATCTTTGTTTTCTACTTCAAATCTTTCGGCTCTGCCGCTGAAGTTACCACATTATATAATACTTTGAAATGGTTCAGAACATCTTTCACATGTCTTTGTCATCTTTAACGCTTTAGATTCCCTGAAAAATTATTTGGATACCACTTTACGGCATCTTCCTTCCCCCCAAAATTAGATCGAGTTCGATCTAACTTGAGAAATAGATGTTAAGAAACTGTGACTGTTCCTACCATCTGGGGATGCATGGTACAGTGATAATCAAAAGTACCTGCTTTGTCGAAGACGAAATCAAAGGTTGCACCAGGAGACAATATACCAGAGTCAAATACGCTTCCTGCGTCAGCACTACCAGCGGCGCCAGATGTTGCAGTATGAATTTGGGTGTCGTCGTTGCTCCATGTTACTCCACCACCTACATTTACTTCTACTGGATTGGGCGAGTATGCCTTGTCTCCCATTGTAGCTGCGTTCGTTGGTATCGATACGTCTTTTACTAATGATGGTTTTGCATCTTGAGCCGCTGCGGGAAGGTTGGATAACACCAATGTACTCAAGAAGAGACCCGCTACTGCTACTACAAACATTATTGTATACATAATGTAGTTTATTACCGGTATTGGATAATAAGTTTTCGATGGTATGTTGATATCATTGATGGAGGGTCAATGGTGTCTGAGTGGTCAAGGGGAAGATGGAAGCACCTACATAGAAGAAGAAGGTTACAAGAATTAAGATAGGCCAATTTTTGTCTGCCAAAGGATTTGAAGAAGGCCCTGTTTTCTCTTTGCGTCCATTAGTAGCACAGTGACCTCGGGTGTTTGTTCTAAATTGGCTAGTGAGCTCACATCTAGTCAGTACAAAAGCTGTACTAACCTGTTAAAATCAACTGAATTCCAACATTGTCGATGGCAGTACTTCTAATACCTACTGTCAAGAAAGTATAAAAGGGCTTACCCTCTACAGTATTTAATGAGACAAGAACACGTTACGTTACATAATGTGCAGATCTCACAACTATACGATCTCATTAAAGAATATTTGAAGGGGCTTAAACTCGACATAATCCATGAAGAGAAGGATGAAGACTATTGGGACATTAAGGCGCACAAGGGCGGTAAAGGTAGTGTTATCGTTGGAAATGTAAGGGATGTAGAGATAATGATAAGTGGCGCAAGGAGCGCTGTCCCTTACTACGATATAATCTTGCGAACAGGTGCATGGGGTAAAGACATTATAGTCCCAACCGCCATAGCGGCT
>JAATVR010000166.1 GCA_014523665.1 Nitrososphaerales archaeon TH526 | reverse complement strand
ATATACAGGGTTGTACTCTTCAGCTGTTACTGTTTCCCAAGATACAACATTACGTCTATCTATTAGAAAGTCTGTAAGTGAACAGGCAAAGTTTTTAGATAGTATGGGAACGGCTCAAATGGAACAAGAATTACAATCTACGGTGACGAAGATCGCAAGGAAGCACTCGGATGTATTGACAAAAAAGACGGGAGTTGAATCTTCAATGACAGATGCTGACATCAAAGAGTATCTGACGATGGTGTTAAATGAGATTCACAAATCTGACCCACTTGTATGAACAAAATTGTTGAGGATAATTTTTGTAACATGGTGTTACGGCGCGCTCGGTAATGAATCTAAACTCTTTCTGCATTTTTGCCAATTGGTTTGAATATATCTGACGTGTTATTATAAATATTATCATATCATAGGCTTGCTGGATCAAATCTAGTTATCCGAGACCTGCAAGATCATGACTATTACACACTCCTCCCCGTGTTCATGGTAATGTATTAATAATATAATAAATGGACTAATTGTATTTTCGATGCTGATATCGCTCCTTCATATTTTCGATTTTTTCTTGAAATTCTTCTCTCGTCTTCTCCAGCGATGGTATAATTATGAATATGCATACACTTGTTTATAGAACTTGATAAACTAACATGTTACTGATCTATGAGTCGCAATATATGATGATATTAGTTTTAGAATTATTTACATCATGCTTAAATTCACTGATCGAAGCTAAATTCACCGTACTTAGGGATTTGTCACTGATTTTCTACATGAGTAAAACGACTCAAAGCTTCTATGTGATACTGATTTGCAGAAACGATCATAATATTCGGACTATGCATGACCACATATAGGATGGTATATAATTGTGCATCCGACTATAAAGTCTGGAACAACGAAAAGCAGTGAAAAGCGAGGGGGCGAATTAGTGACACGGATAATATTCATTACAAGACACATAATCATAGTAATTTTAAAGGAAAAAGGAAAATAATGATGATATGTGACAATGAGCCAGATGTGCTTCTTCTATTTGAGCACGTGTTTAGGTCAAAATATGATTTAATAATGGTAGGTTCTGGTGAAGAGTGTATTGAGAGATACATCGAAGCAACAAACCAAGGTAATAAAATATCTCTGATACTACTGGATTATAAATTGGAGGACATGTGGGGAGATACAGTTGCTCGTAAAATAAGAGAACACCATGGAACAAAAATAATTCTCAACTCAGCATATAATGTAGATGATGTACTCGTAAAAGAATTAGAAAATGGTAATTACATATCAAAATACATACAAAAACCAATAGAAACCGATTGTTTAACTGAACTAGTGGCTGAGATCATAAAAAATTGATTGTAAATTGGATACACAGATTAAAACTGTTTAATCAATCGCCGTGATGGTAGGCATATAAGTCTTGCCTAAATAACATCAAACAAGAGTACTGTGAACACCAGAAGAACAAACACTCAGATCTAATGATTATGAAAATTAATTGGGAAGAATCGAATACTCTCAGAAGTATGAAATTCTCATTAATGAAATTGACACTCGTGATAGTGTCTTGGACTGTCTTTCTGATTTGAACTACGGTAATAAAATAAGAACTATAGAGATCGTAGAAGCCAACAATAATTTCCATCAAGCTAACCGTTTAAGAGAACAATTAATCAAGTCTCAAGGTCTAGAATTTGAAATCAGTCCGCAAATTCAAAAAAATACAGCTGAAATTAGTTATCGAAAAAATATAAGATAAGTCTGTATTAACCAAGATAAGATTTGTAATCAAAGAGAGTTTAGAAATGATATTGATTAACATCCCATATATCAAATTCGGCATGCTGTCGACAATTCTAGTATTGTCCGCAATCATGCTAAGCACGATCGATGCAGGCCAGATTCCTGCGTTTGCGCAGAATAGCACCTCTACATTGAATAATCCCCCTATAACACCAGCTTCCGAACCTTCCGATGGTGATGATGGTTCATCATCAAGCAATGATAATAATAACGAAAATGATGTTAGCAACGATGAATCTGCTGGATTATTTGGATCTGACGATGATGGCAGTGACAATGAAAGCGACTCCCAAGAACTATCATCAAGCGATGACGGTGACTCACAAGAAACATCATCAAGCGAAGAAGACGAAACAGGAGATGATTCAGAGCAGACAAATCCATTACTGGGACAAATAAGAGACAGAGTCAATGGAGCATTATCTGCTTCTGGAATGCTTGGCCCAGTATTCTAATACGTAATCCCCATTTTTTTATCAATGCTTATTACTTTGAATTCAAGAGTTCCGAACCTCTTGTTGGAATCTCATTGAGCATGTGTGTCCATACTATGAAGAGAAAATAAAGATCAAGCTCGACTTAAACTTGCAAAACCATTTAATGAAAAATTGATTATTGTTTCAGATGCAGCAATAATCTGAATGACACTATTTTACGGGGCCGGTAGCATACTCTTAGCATGCTCACCGAGTTGTCCCAAGACTCCACCTGATTGATTACCTGTTTGATTACAGTCCATGAACTGTCCTACCGCTCGGCCTATTTTTTCTTTAGTTTGTTGACCCAATTGGCCCAAATCTTGAGCCATAGTTGGCTGGACATGCTGGCTGTGAATTACGAAATCCTAGGTCAGGCTAACCAAATCGAGCGAGTAGCCTATACCTAGGCTAGACTGATACAGCCAAAATTCCATTACGCATTTATCAACGTTTTAATAGGGATGCTGCAGATTGCAGCTTAGTATGCAAGGTCTTCAAAAATTGAAATGTGCCACTTGTGGTACGATGTTTATGGCTGAAACAGAAACCACTACATGTCCGT
>JAATVR010000165.1 GCA_014523665.1 Nitrososphaerales archaeon TH526 | reverse complement strand
TATTAAAATTAAGTCGAAAATAGCTAATACCGTTGTCTATTGATGAACTACAAGAATTGCGAATCGGTTTTCAAGGATTGCAAACCTTATACCAAACCTACCTTCCTAAGGCAGATCCATTGCTAATAAATGATTTATTAGTCCGCGAACAAGAAAATGACCGACCAAATGCTTCACTATCTACATCTTACTACAGGGTTGAAATATTAACTAACGAAGGAACAGAGTCTCAGAGAATGAGCGATGTGATTCATCGGAAAACTGGGTTCCTTCCATTGATACATGACAACGGTACTCGTTATGTGCTAAATATGGTGCTGAATCTAGAATTGCTACGAGGAATTTGCAATTCTGATGAGAGTATAATAAAGGTTACCGGGTATTATGCTGGAGTAAATGGGAAATAATTAAATTTGTTATGTTGTCGGCCGAAATCCTGTAAGGAATATGGGCATGGTGTCGGTCAAAGGATGATAGTCATTTGAAGTACATCTCGACTGTAGTCTACCGATACTAACTATATCGCTTCGCTGCTCTATTCCATATGCAATAAAGTATTACTGTAAATTTCCGTCACTGGGTAGCATATATCATTAAAAAATGTATAAGTTGAACACAGATCAATTGAACTTGTAACAGCGGAATAGATTTGAGTTTACCCCTAGAACTCATTTATGGAGGCGAAAACAGTCCGCTAATTGCATTTGGTTGTCTATGAATAGCCTAAAGATGAGCCCTTAACATCCAGGCCATCTTCTCATGGATTTCCATTAAACCAGTTAGAAAGTCGTTTGTACCAATATCGTGATACTTAGTATCACATATTTCGAGGTCTGACCTTAGATTACGAATGATTTGTTCGTGATCACCTAATAATTTAGAAATCATTTTGAGGTCACCTGGATACTCTCCAGGACTCTCTTTGAGTCTGGACTCTTTCACGAATTCAGTCAATGTGGCTAATGACATTCCTCCGATTGTCCTGGTACGTTCTGCTATTTCATCAATTAATTCATCAAGTTTTTCATACTGTTCTTGAAAAAATTTGTGTCTATCATTAAAGTGAGATCCTGTCACATTCCAGTGATAATTTCTAGTCTTGGTATACAAGATATACTCATCTGCCAGTAATGTGTTTAGGATCTTGACAACACCTTCTCTATTCTGTTGAGAGATCCCTATATTCAGGTCACCTTTCGTCTTCTCAAGCGTTCTTAATGTCATGTTATTACACCATATTTATGATTTCAATGTATAAAAAGATCTCATGCCTGGTTCGAACCTAGGGGAATCATTGTATATTTGGTATCTGGAAACTCGATATCTTAATGCATTAAATTAATTGTTCATATATTTTGTTAATACTACCATATCATTTGGTGGCCACACCAACTAAAATGAGATAAATTTTTTGGCCCATAATTATAGAAAACTCTTATAGAATTTACACTACATTTGTTAATATTATTCTAATAATATATTATTTGTGATGAAACAACTAAGACAACAACATAGAAGCAGATCGGAGATAATCGCGTCTATTCTTGCAACAGCAAACGGCAATCGAATAAGGCAAACTGAAATACTCTACAAAACATATCTCTCACATACCCTCTTAAAGGATTATTTGTTGTTCTTAATTGAGAACGATTTGATAGAATATACTCCTGGAGATAGGACATTTAAAACCACTGAGAAAGGCATGCGTTTTCTTAGAATGTACTCACAGATGAATGAACTGATGATTATGAAGCAGCAAGTTGTACAATTCACTACATGAAAGCGTACCCTAATGCTTATCAGTTTGTTGCTAGAAACTGTAACGTGTTAATAGATCGAGGCGTAGAACTATCGTCCTAAAACCTTTTACTGTAAACATGAATACAAACATTTTTCTGTAAATTCTCACTGTACTTTCTTATCGTATTATTATATATTCGTGACCGGCAACTAGAGTATTATCGTGGGCTCACTAATAGATAAATTTCCACAATGCCGAAACAAAGGCTTACCGGATAAAGGAGCCACGAAGGTACTTTTGGTAAATAGTGATTACGAACCTGCAATGACCTTGAAGAAGGGTTTACAGGAATACGGCTTCAAAGTTTATCACCTTACAAACGTATTCGCTGCGATCCAAGAAATTGGGAGAAGTAAAAGGGTAAGTTACGAGATGATTTTATGCGATATCAAAGAATGGGATACAGAATATCTGGCATTCGCTAAACAAATAAGAGAGTTGAGCCACACAGTAAAAATATTCCTTATGAGTTCTTGTGGAATTGAAGACGTTGTGATACATAACGCTATGACGGCGGGTGTTAATGAGATAATAAGGAAACCGATTTCAGCCGAAAACCTGAACATAGTGCTCCAAGATTACATAGATGGAATCAGAAATCCACTCGATTCAGCACTTAAACTATGATCCTCCTGATTCATTGGTAACCTCCATGTAATGAATTGATTTTCCACTACAAATTGTTGATGGAATGGTTCGAAGGCTCCAATATTGTGGAAATGATCCACTGGCAGCCCGTCATGTAAGGGGATAAATGAAATATAGTAATTTGTCATAAGTCATCAGAGTTTTTCAATGGCCATTGTATAAAATCCTTGTATAATATCCTTGAATATCTTCACTATCAATTATACGCAAGGATATTTGCATATTATATAAAAGAATAATGCACACAAAGTATCCTAGGCTAAAATGCCCAGGAATACTCGAGATGGAATCTTGTCAAATGAACCGATATCGATGCAAGGAATGGTCAAAAGAGCGAAATTCGGAAAACAGCAGCCAAAGCCTGAAACATTAATATCGCAATTGGACATTGAGATTGAATGTCCCAGATGCAATGAAGTCTTGGAGCTTTATTCCGATTTTGACAGACTATATTATTATTGTGAGAGTTGTAGTTTACATCTGGGTGTTGGGTAAGACCCCGACAACTCGTAAGTGTGCGGTCGTCGAGTCGTAAATTCCTAGGCCCATCTAGAATGCAACTTTATTTGGTCAAGAGAGTACTGGCGATAAATAAATAATATCATTCAATTGTTTTCTAACACTTCATGTCATCTGCACCGTAGTCTGAATTAGTTGCTAACCAGAACTAAACCTCGATATGACAACGATAATGTATTATTCATATTTATCTTTTCGAACATTTTCTCATAATCAGGTTTAAAGCGCATTAGCAGTTTAACAGAATCCACATAAATGTACTACAATAATGTATAATCTTATCTTAGAGACATTCTTAACTTTTAAATATTATATATCTTTCTTGCAGAAGAAGATGAAAACCATATTAGCACTGACTTTAGTGGCAATCTTAGGATTAGGTGCGTTGGTACCAGGAATTACCTCTGCTCCGAAGCTTGCTTTTGCAGATGACAAAGGAGACAATGACAGTGACGGTGGCTCCTCAGCAGCAGCAGCTTCATCAAGCGACGGTGACTCCTCAGCAGCAGCAGCAGTAGTAGTATCAAGCGGTGACCATGGCGACGATCATAAGAACAAACATCATGATGACAAGGACTGCAAGAGACATCATGACGATCATAAGAACAGACATCATGATGACAAGGACTGCAAGAGACATCATGACGATCATAAGAACAAGCATCATGACAACCATGATGGTGATAATGGTGGGGCAGCAGCAGCAGCAGCAGCCGCCGCAGCAGCAGGCAACAACTAATCTGAACGTGCCCAAGGGCCGTTGGCCAAAATTCCCCTATTTTTCACAGGATAAAGGATTACGTCATGTCAGTTCCAAGACTTGATTTGTCCTTTAGCCATAAATGAACATTAGATCCTAACCATGCATTGAAGAATCGCTCATCTTGTATTTTCTAACTTAAGTTTCTAATATATGTGAGTAGCAAAACCATTCGGTTGTTCAAATATTGGATAATAACAAAATATTTCTAGTTATCTTGCAATAATCGTCAATTTCTGTCTCGTGAATAAGATTAGCGATTCCTCAACCTAATCCCGGGATTATGAATGGGCTTATCTATATATTGATTGAAAGTCTAATCTGATTTCATGGGTACCCAAATGAGCTATGCTAGAAAGGGTCAAGCAACTGACGAAATGATACGTATTTCGAAAGATGAAAGGACAAGTATTGAGGCCCTTATGCATGGGATAGCCAAAGGAAGCATTATCATCCCTAGGAATCTTGCGAGAAAGCAAGAAGCCGTCCGAATTGTTGGAATAGGAGACGGCTTAAAGACCAAAGTAAATGTGAATATTGGGACATCGACCTTATATCAAGATCTTGATGAGGAGGTCTCAAAGGCAAAGATTGCTGTCAATCACGGGGCAGATACGATAATGGATTTGTCAGACGGAGGCGATCTCGATCTCATCAGAGAAAGACTATTAGAAGAAGCCAAAATAACTTTTGGTTCAGTTCCGATCTATCAAGCTTATGCGCATGGTGTTCAGAAATACAAGAACCCTCTTAATATTACAGAAGATGATTTTCTAAACGCGTTTGAAAAGAACGTTAAAGATGGAGTGGATTATACTACCATACATTCTGGTATCACTAAAGAACTAGCAAAAAGGGTGTTGGAGGTGAAAAGACATGGCGGAATAGTCTCTAAAGGAGGTACCATAACAGCAGCATGGATGCTAAAGTACGACAAAGAGAACCCTTATTTCAAACACTTTGACTATCTCTGTGAAATAGCTAGGGAGTATGATGTGACATTCAGCTTGGGCGACGCACTACGTCCTGGATCAATACTGGATTCGCATGATGAATTGCAGATTGAAGAGATGTTGAATGTATCAAGACTTACAAAGAAGGCTCATGAGCAAGACATTCAAGTTATGGTCGAAGGTCCAGGACACGTTCCGCTAAATGAAGTGGCTGCAAATGTCAGACTCGCGAAATCACTCATAGGAAATGTCCCCTATTACGTTCTAGGACCATTAGTGACAGACATAGCAGCCGGATACGACCACATCGCTAGCGCAATTGGAGCTGCCGTTTCCGCCGCTGAGGGTGTTGACCTCCTTTGCTACTTGACGCCTGCAGAGCACCTGGGACTGCCTACAGTCGACGAAGTAAAGGAAGGTCTAATAGCATATAGAATAGCCGCACATGCAGGAGATCTTGTCAAGATGCGTGAAAAAGTAATCGATTGGGATAAAGAAATTACTGAAGCACGGCGAACACTGAATTGGGAAAAGCAAATAGCTCTTTCTATCGACCCTGAACAGGCTGCCAAGATACATCACAGACGACAAGGTCAGCTAGATGGTAATAATGTTCCTTGTACTATGTGTGGAGGAGCTTGCGTTTACATAATGTTACCACAACAACGTAGGAATGAAGAAGCAATTACAAAAAAAATTGGCACTGATGAGTAGAACATCTGCAATTTTTCTGATTCCCCATGATTGTAGTTGCTTGATGCATCAGCTGTTTTCAAAATCACGGACATTTTGATTCAGGAGTTAAAATATGACTGATTCTCTGATTTGCAGCGCCTCCGAATAATAAGGGTACAAAAATAAACACTACTATTACACAATATATGCGGAAATCGATTCAAATTGGCCCTTTATTTCACCACGTATTTCATTGAACGAATACACGGTTGATTATGAAATCTGTGATAGTAATGAATACAAAATTCAAAAAAGAAGATAATCAAACCCAACACACCAGTTGATGCCAGTCACCACTTAGAAAATAAGTGTCTTATCATTGCTTTGTGAGCGCTCAAATAATACATCATCTGTCATAAAATTTATGCATGTATTGCAATGTCATAAGAATTCCTCTGAATCTTGTTATGTTTTTAAAAAAAACATACTCAGACATATCCTAGTACCATCACCTTTATTTATCGCGCGCCTAAATGAGAGACTTGTGTATGAGTGATAAAGCAGAACTAGCCTCTGTAGTATATGATGCTATAAATGAGATTGGCAAACACAAAATCCGTTCAGATGTATTTTCAAATAT
>JAATVR010000164.1 GCA_014523665.1 Nitrososphaerales archaeon TH526 | reverse complement strand
TACCGCCATTATTCCTCAAGCTACTGCACAAACGCCCAGCGCTGGAAACATGACAACCCCAATGTTGGACTCAGCAAGATTTCATTTAAAGGCTGCCGATGCGTTAATAATGAAAGGAGATACAATTGCAGCACTTCGTCAAATAAACCTAGCAGAGATACAGTTGTCATTACTAAATATGAGCTCTCAGGGGACATCAATGAATGCAAGTCAAGCAATAGAGTTTGTTACAGGAGGCTCTTTATCAAGCACGATGATGGCGGCAAACTGTATAATTGATAATCAGGCAATGGCCCGTTGTATGCGGTGAACTAGGGCCAATCCTTCTCCTATTGGGAATAGTTAAAGAGCGGAACTTAAACAATAGTCATATGATTCCTCCTGACGCAGAACGCCTTTTGCGAAGCAAATGAATGGTACCACTCTATCAATTAACTCAAGTCATGCATCTCTTGTTTCACACCCAGATGAAATAGCTCAATTAATTCTGAATGCAACAAAAGGTAACTCAACCCAGACGATAAGTAAATAATAGCTAAAAGCTGTATGACGTAGGATGATGTCCTATATCATCATCATCCGATTCTTTTTATTTTGAGAAAGGGAAGTTTTCGATAACTATGATAATCTGAATTAGAAAGGATCTTTTATTATACCTCTCTTCGGTATCAAAACCCTTCATCTTAATAAATGTCTAAGATTCATTGTTTATACTACCATAAGTATTTTAAAGGAGCAATTGAAAAGTAGCTTACATAACCATCTTGACCAATCAAATCAAAAATATTGTAGCTAGAAGCTATCTTATATGCTTAAGAAATGAACGACACGGATCGGTGGCAAATCCGCTAAATGATATCTTACCTTTTCCATTGCTTGTTTGTATGCATTGCTTTTGATGAATTTGTTTGCGTAAGAGACTTCCCCATTTGTAAACGAGAACTTGTGAAGCATGGCGAGTCCGTCAAATCAATGGTTAAGCTTCTGTCCGCCTAGTTGGAACTTGGATGGACCGTTTCTGAGAAGAGTTCCAGATAACCAGCTAGGAATTTCGCCTCGTACTAGCAATTTGTTTATAACAACTTCTTCCTCTAGATCTGTAAATCCTAGATCACCTTTCTTCTGGTATCCTGTCTCTTATCGGCTCACATTAGCATACACCCATTCCAAGACTCCGTTTTAGTCTTCGGCCTGATCCCATCCTCGCGAAGCACATGATATGTTGTATCAGCCTCTCCTTCCAGTCTATTCTTCAATTCACGATAGAAATGACCTATAATCCAGGGTTGTGAGCGGGAGTAGTCGAATGTATTGATTATTTCTTGTAATTCTGACTCTTTAATTAAGGAATTTCCTGCCATTTCGATCCATCATTTCACCTTTTCGGTTTCCCTCATGTACGCATAGCGCTCTTCATTCCTCATGAAATACTGATTTGGTTTTACTTGTTGCAAAATCAAAATTTGCTCTTCCATAGTGACTGAAATAGCATGTGAAAAGATAAGACTTGTTGAATGAGTACGTTGAAAGTCAGCGACAGTGTTAACTGTGCAATCTGAAAAACTTTTTAATTTCGATGGGAAATGCTTCATAACAGGTTAAAGATTATGGTTGAAAATAGCTAGCAATAAACATGAATTATTTGACCTAATAGTCATTGGAACTGGTACAGCGGCATCTGTTTCGGCATTGCAATGTAGTTCTGCAGGATGGAAAGTGGCTATGATTGATTCATTACCCTTTGGAGGCACTTACGCACTGCGTGGATGTGAACCTAAGAAAGTCTTAGTCGAGGCAGCAAAGGTGATCGATTCAAACATAAGGCATAAAGATAAAGGGATCGTCGGTTCCGAAAAACTGCACATTAAGTGGTCTGAACTAATTCGTTTTAAGAGAACTTTTACTGAACCTTATCCAAAGCATAGAGAAGAAGTTTATGAAAAAGCTGGAATTATTCCTTTTCGTGGTCGTGCAAAATTTATTGGTTCAACCACATTAGCCGTAAAGTCTAAAATAAACGATACTGAAAGTGGAGATACCATTCTTAATGCCAAACATATACTAATAGCAACTGGAGCCAAACCTATGAAATTGAATGTTCCTGGGGAAGAATATGTTATAACAAGCGATCAATTTTTGGAATACACAGGCGAGCGTTTGCCTGACAAAATTGTGTTTGTAGGGGGAGGTTATATATCATTGGAGTTCGCACATGTGGCTGCTCGTGCAGGAGCTAAAGTGACCATACTCCATCGTGGCAAGCGACCACTAGAGCACTTTGACCCAGATCTTGTCAACCAGTTGATGCAGAGGAGTCGAGATATAGGAATTGATTTTTATCTGCAATCAGAAGTGGAAAGAATCAATAGATCATCTGATGACCTTTATTCAGTGCAATTTTCTGATGCTCCTGCTAACTCAAACACACAACCGAGATCAAATGTATTAGAGGCTAATATGGTAGTTCATGGTGCAGGTAGGCAAGCGAACGTTGATGAATTAGAACTTGCGGCAGCCGGAATAGAGTATACTGGAAGCGGTATAAGGGTAAATGAATATCTACAAAGTGTTTCGAATCACTCCGTTTATGCAGCAGGTGATGCAGCGGCTAGTGATGGCTTTCCGTTGACTCCAACAGCAACGTATGAAGGAAGTTTAGCTGCAACCAATCTAATTAATAGAAATACTGTCAGAACCAATTACAAAGGCTTGCCTAGTGTAGTATTTACCATACCCTCACTTGCATCCGTAGGAATGCAAGAGAAAGAGGCTCAGGCGTGTGGTCTAAAATTCAGAACCAGATATAAAAATACTGCTAGCTGGATTTCATCTAGAAGAGTGGGTGAGACTCATTCTGGATTTAAAGTACTCATGGAGGACCAGACAAATCGCATCCTAGGTGCTCATATTTTGGGTCCTCATGCCGAAGAGATTATTAACATATTCTCAATGGCTATTAGATTAGGACTAACTTCAAACGAACTCAATGACCCTTTGTTATACGCCTATCCAACTAATTCTTCAGATGTTGTATATATGTTATAGATCATGGGTTAGATCAAGTTTTGCTAGAGCTATATTGGTCATAGCTCATCAAAATCCATATTTTTCAAGTAGACTTATCCAAACTTCATTTACAGGGACCATTAGAGGAAACTTCAACGAATGAAGTCAAGGCGCAATTTGAAACCAACTTCTTTGGTACCGTTAGAGTAATGCAGGCTGTAATTCCTATAAGGAGAAAGCAAAGAAGCGATAGTAAACATAACTTCTATTGGAGGAAGAATGGCAGTTCCCTTTCACTCAGGATATCATGGGACTAAATTTGCAGTAGAAGGGCTATCTGAATCCACAAGGTATGAACTTGAACCATTTGGAATCAAGATCATACTTATAGAGCCTGGGGCGGTCGGTTCAAGCTTTTGGAGGAATATGAAGAATGCGGCAAAGACATCAAGTCTCGACATCAACTCGCCATATGCACAAATGGCAAATAATATGTCAGAAGCACAAAAACAAATGGCAGAGAATTCAATGCATCCCTCTGAAGTCGCAAAGGTCATTCTGCAAGCAGTTACATCTGACAATCCTGATTATAGATACGTAGTTGGAAAAGACGCTGTCATGGCCTTAGAAGCAAGAAGAAGTATGTCTGATAGAGAGTTTGGAACCCTGATAAAGAAACAACTTAATCTGTAGTACTAGTGGCAGACTCAGCTTTTTTGATATGCTTTATCTGCCATTCAAGATTGAAACAATTACTAGCCGCCCTTAGTGCGATAGATACTATATCTAACCAGTTTAGCTAGAAGCTTCTAAACAGATACCACCTTAGTGGTACCGCATATTATACTTATCAAATAGAAGTCTGAAATATTAAGACGTAAGAATTACAAACAAGAGCTTACAAACAAGAAATAATATCTTTAAATTATTGTAAGCCAATCAGGTGCTAATGATAAAGTCTGAGTTAAGGAGAATCCTGGATATCGTCGCAAACTTATCGCAGAAAGATGTTAAAAAGGATGTACTAGAGACTGAGATAATTTCACATAGCGGGCTTACTGATTTAGAGGTAAAGGATCACTTAAATGAATTAGAATGGTTGCATTTAGTTAAAGAAGCAGTGCCTACACCAAACCACGAAGAGTTTAAGTTATGGAATTTAACGGAAAAAGGATTGCAGGAAATATCTCGTCATGATCTGAAGCAGCCATAATCTTGTTTGCCTATCAGCTGATAAAACTGACGGTTTATTAATAAAAATAGAGTAATCTAGAAGGACTTAGAACAAGATATTCCGAAAGATTAGATAACCTCTTCAAGCCTACAATGCCCCGTACAACAGCTTTAAATCTTTAAACTAGATTATGATAATAGGCGATCGTGACTAAAAGAAAAGAGGCATGTAGCTGTCATTTCCGGTAAGCGAATCAAGAGACCATATTCAAGGACCTGCAACTGCTGCCGTAACTTTGGTATAATACGGAGATTATGAATGCCCATGGATTTCCCATTCCCAGGCTTTTTCCCTCCAGAATTTGGTGAGAATGGACCATGGTGGTTTATCTTTCAACAAGTACCTGGCTTACCCGTAAACGTACTAGAAGGTAAAGAGCGAGAGTATTTATCATGGTTTTTGAAAGGCTGGTATTCCACCTGAAATGGTGAAAGTGAATTCATACTCTATTTCTTAGAAATTAATTTTGACATGAATTCAACCCGTCTTACGCCTTGTGCACTCTTAAATTTCAAATAGGATTCTCTGACCAGGAAAAATGAGAGAAAAATCAAACCGTTTCATGACAGATGTAACTGATTTATGACAATCTTAATTATTAATTGCTTGAAAACGCCAAGAAGATAGTCTTGAATCTCCCAGCACATCAATTAATACTCACGGCATGAAATGTTTGCTCCTATGACCTAGAGATTTGTAGACAATTCAGAAGAATAAAAGGATTTATCTAATGAAACATTTTTCTATAGCTATGGCTAGTCATGTTAAACAGCCTTCACTTTTTCCAATACTGCTCGTTAATTTTGTAGGTACTCTTGGATTTAGTATTGTTCTACCTTTCCTGGTGTTTGTAGTTATGAAATTTGGAGGTGATGCTATAGTTTATGGTCTACTCGCCGCTACCTATCCTGCTTTCCAGCTTATAGGATCTCCCTTATTAGGAAAGTGGTCTGATACATATGGAAGGAAGAAAATTCTTCTATTGAGTAACATAGGAACATCAATTGGTTGGTTGATATTCCTTTTTGCTTTATTTTTACCCTCTGAAGAGTCTTTCAATATTTATATCCCTTACCTAGGAACATTTGTTGTTATTGTTCCATTGCTTCTCTTATTTCTTGCAAGAGCTATTGATGGAATTACTGGTGGAAATAT